>NZ_CP150484.1:1785436-1866872 GCF_037997115.1 Amycolatopsis coloradensis | reverse complement strand
GGATGCGCGACCGCATCCAGAGGACGAAACGCGGCAGGGGGTCAGGCCGAGTAGCCCTTCGGCGGGATCAGGGTGGCGAGCTGGTTGAAGGTGAGCCAGTAGATCTGGTTGCCGCCGAAGTTGGCCGGGTCGGCGATCTTCACCGTCATGTTGTCGCTGTTGTAGCCGATGACCGTGAAGTAGTGGTAGATCGTGTAGTTCGGGTAGCCCGGCGGGTGGTTGTTCGCCGGGGCGACGATGTTCGCGACGATCGCGTAACCCTTGTCGATGTCCAGCACGATGTCGCGCCACAGGAGGTCGCGCTGCGCCTGGGTCGGCGGGTCGTTCGGCATCTCCTTGGTCTCGTACCAGCCACCGGCGACGTGGTTGTTGAGGACGCGGGTGACCTGCCCGATCCAGTCGGTGCCGTTGGTACTGGTCGGGAGCTCGTTCGCGAGCTGCTGCTGGCTCGGCGGATTGCCGTTCTTGGCCGAGATGGCGATGCGGGTGGCAGCCGGGCCGCACCAGTACCCGGTCTCCTGGATCTGGTACTGGATGTTGAGCTCCGCGGCCGCCCTGACCCCTTCGACCTTGGCGGGCGGCGCCATCGACTTCACGAAGTCGGGCGCGGGTACGACGTACTCGCCTTGGGCGACGGCCGCCGCCGGAGCGGTGATCAGTGCGGACACCGCGAGCGCGGCGACGACCGCGGTCCTGAGTCGGCGCATGGTAATCCTTCCCCAGTTTCACTTTTGAATGGTGAATACCGAACATGATCTCCGGTCCCGCGGCTTTTGCCTACGGCGGCACCTGCGCTTTCCCCGTTCGGCCCACGACGAAAGTAGGATCGGATGAACGCTCCGGGGTCCATCGGGCAATAGCGATCGTGCAGGTGATGAAAGACGATCACGAGCAGGCCGGCACGCGCGGACTGGACAGGCCGGATCTCGGTGGCCCGGATCCCGCACCCGTCTTCGGCATGCTCTTCGACGCCCACGCGGCCCCGCTGCAGCGCTATCTCGCGCGCCGCGTCGGCACGGAGACCGCGCACGACCTCGTCGCCGAGACGTTCCTCGTGGCGCTCCGGCGACGCGAGACGTATCGCCCCGAGGCGGGCACGGCGCGTGCGTGGCTCTACGGCATCGCGACGAACCTGCTGCGCCACCACGTCCGCACGGAGACCAGGGCGCTCAAGGCGACGGCCAGGCTCGCGGCCGCCGACCAGACGGTCTCGGCCGGGCACGACGGCCGGGTCGCCGAGCGGGTCGACGCCCAGTCCCGCGCGGCCCAGCTGGCGGGAGCGCTGGCCGAACTGAGCGTCGCGGACCGCGACACCCTGCTGCTGGTCTCGTGGGCGGGGCTGGATCCCGGCGAGGTCGCCGAGGCACTGGGAATCCCCGCCGGGACGGTCAGATCACGGCTGCACCGGATCCGGAGATGGCTCCGCGCCAACGCACCGGAGTCCACAAAGGACGAACCAAGGAAAGAGGAGGAGGGCGAAAGTGCACGGCGGTAGCATCCGGAAGGTGTGGTCCGAGGCCGAACTCGACGAAGCGCTGGCCGAACTCCACGCCGAGCCGCGAACCCGGCAGGACGAACTTTCCCGCGCCAGGGCGGCGCTCCTGCGCGCCGCCGGCGATGTCGAGGACGAACTCCTCCCCGTGACCGCGCCCCCGGTGAAGAAGCGGCCGGGCTCGTGGCGGTGGATCGCCGCCGCGGCCGCCGCGGCGCTGGTGTCCGGCGGCGGGATCGTGGCGACGAACGGCTTCACCGTCGACGACGGCCCGGACCCCGCGGCCCACTCGACCGTCACCCAGGGCGAGGACCTCGAAGCCCTCCACGGCGACGACTTCCCGATCCGGGACGACCAGTTCCGGCTCGTCACCGAGTCCACGTGGACCACGCATGTCACCAAGACGGGGCTCGTCTACCAAACCCACGAGATCCTCGAACGATGGCTGCCGCCGCGCAGCTGGATGCCGATCAAGACGCGCTTCACCGGAACCGGCGAGATCCGCTGGGTCAAGGGCGACTACCAGACGGCCATGGCCCATGGCGAAACACTTCCGGGCCCGTCGTCCCACGTCACCCTGGCGCAGGCCCGGCCGCCGCGCACCACCACCACGGCACCGGTGCCTCCTCCGGTAGAGACCTCCGAGGCGCGGCCGTCCCGGGATCGGCTGCCGTCGGAAAGCGGGTGGACCGACCCGACCCCGGAGTTCCTTTCCGAACTGCCCGCCGACCCGACGAAGCTGTCCGAGCGGCTCCGCCGTGACGGCCTCTGGCCGGACGGCCGCTCACCGGAGCAGATGAACTCCACACCCGAGATGTTCGAGATGGCCTTCAAAGTGCTCCGTTCCTCCCAGGGCTTCGGCGCGCTGCGGGTGGCACTGTGCAAAGCGCTCGCGAGAATGCCCGGCGTCGACGTGGCGAGCGTGGTCACTCCCGGCGGACGGCCCGCGGTGTCCTTCACGATCGCGTTGCCGGACCAGACGCGCACGTTCGTCGTCGACAGGGCGACGGCCGCCGTCGTCGGGAACCGCGCCGTCCGGTCCAACGGCCAGGACGAGGGCTGGCCGGGGCTGACCTTGTTCGACACGTCGATCTCCGTGGTGATCACCGAGGACGGCGGTCCCAAGCCCAGCTAGCGCGCGTGCTTGGCGGCGTTGAGCGCGCTTCCGACGTCCGGGACCTCCAGCACCCTGATCCCGGGCGGGATCTTGCCGGAGTCCGGCGGCACCAGCGCGTAGGTGAAGCCGAGCCGGGCGGCCTCCGCGAGCCGCCGTCCGACGCTCGGCACCCGCCGGACCTCGCCCGACAGCCCGACCTCGCCCATCGCGACGAGCTTGGGCGAGAGCGGCGTGTCCCTCGCCGAGGAGATCAGGGCCAGCACCACCGCGAGGTCGATCCCGGGTTCGGTGATCTTCATGCCGCCGACCGTCGCCACGTAGACGTCCTTGTCGCCGACCTTGATGTTCGCCCGCTTCTCGACCACGGCCAGCACCATCGCGACACGTGCCGAATCGAGGCCGCTCACCGCGCGCCGGGGCTGCGGTGACTGGGTCGCCGACACGAGCGCCTGTACCTCGCCCAGCAGCGGCCGCTTGCCCTCCATGGTCACTGTGACCGCGGTGCCCGCGACCGGCTCCGCGGTGTGGCTGAGGAACAGCCCCGACGGATCCGGCACGCCGACGATGCCCTCCTCGACCAGCTCGAAACAGCCGATCTCGTCGGCGGCGCCGAACCGGTTCTTGATGCCGCGCAGCATCCGCAGCGTCGAATGCTTGTCGCCCTCGAACTGCAGGACCACGTCGACCAGGTGCTCCAGCACCCGCGGCCCGGCGACCGACCCGTCCTTGGTGACGTGGCCGACCAGCACGATCGGCAGCCCGCGCTCCTTGGCCAGCGCGACCAGCCCGGAGGTGACCGCGCGGACCTGGGTGACCCCGCCCGGCGCGCCCTCCACCTGCGGCGAGGCCATGGTCTGGACCGAGTCGACGATCAGCACCCCCGGCTTGACCGCGTCGACGTGCCCGAGGATCGCGGAGAGATCGCTCTCGGCCGCGAGGAACATCTCGTCATGGACGTTGCCGGTGCGCTCGGCGCGCAGGCGCACCTGCCCCGCCGACTCCTCGCCGGTGACGTAGAGCGCCCGGCCCGCGGTGGCCGCCCATTGGTAGGCGACCTCCAGCAGGAGGGTCGATTTGCCGACACCGGGCTCGCCCGCGAGCAGGATGACCGCACCCGGCACGAACCCGCCGCCGAGTACCCGGTCCAACTCGGAGACGCCGGTGGGCTTCGCGCGCGCCGTCTCGACGTCCACCTCGCCGATCGGGCGCGCCGGGGCGCTGGGCGCTCCCGCCGCGACCCTGGCTATCGCGGGACGGGCGTCGCCGCGTTCCTCGATGGTCCCCCACGCCTGACATTCCGGGCAGCGCCCGACCCACTTCGGCGCCTCGTACCCGCATTCACCGCAGCGGTAGGTGCTGCCTTTCTTGACCACCCCGCGAGGCTAGCGGCCACCACCGACAAACCCCGGCAACGACGGGCTGAAGGGGACTTTCACCGCATGAGACGCAGCGAAGGGGCCCTTCACCGCATGGCATGCGGTCATGACTTNCGCAGCGAAGGGTCGCTTCACCGCATGGCATGCGGTGAAGGGCCCCTTCGGCTCGGCTACGGAGACTTAGTGCCCGCCGCCCTTGGCTTCCTTCTCGGGCGCGGGCGCCCGGCTGCCCGGGTGCGACGGCGCCGCGACCGGCAGGTCCACCGTGATCGAGCCGGAGTTCTTGAAGACGAAGGTGACCTTGATGGTCTGGCCCGCCCACACCGGCTGCTTCAGCCCCTGCAGCTCGATCGTGGCCTTGCCCACCTGGTCCGGCGCGTTGGTCGTCTCCGGGCCCGCGGACGGCGTGACCGTCCCGGCGGAGCTCGACGACGGAGCACCGGAAGACGGGGCACCCGACGACGACGCCGGCGCGGAGGACGGGGCGCTCGTCGGGGCGACCTCCTTGGTCGACTCGACCGCGTCGGACGGGCCGATCACGAGCGCGTGGCTCGCGGCGACGACCTTGGACCCGGTGATCTTGGCGTCACCGGTGGCGGCTTCGGAGGAGACGGAGACGAGCTCGTCGTCCAGCTTGCCCTGGTTCACGATGGTCAGCGTCAGCGGCGCGGCGGAACCGGCCGGGTACGCCTGCCCCTCGGTCGGGAACTGGAGCGCGGCGTTCCGCAGCACCAGGTCCTTCGCCTGCGCGTACGTCCCGTTGACCGCGGGCTGCTGCGAGTCGGTCTGGGTGATCTGACCAGCACCGCAGCCGGCGAGCACGAGCGCGGCGCCGAGCGCCAGCACACCTGCGCCGAACACGCGACGATTCTGCAGCCTCACGTCGGAGTCCTTCCATCTCACGGCCTCTTCACCGCGAAGACTAGCCGGGCGCCTTCGCGGGCTAAGAACCCGGTGCGTGTTGACACCCCACCAATGCGGTGACGTGCCCAAGATCAACCGTCCACAAAGGATTTGGAAATCGTTCGCTTCTCACCAGCGTGAGCATGGGCGAATTGGGTTTGTCAACCCCCGGGCGGAGCACCGTCAGGCCGCTGACCTGCGACGACGATCGCAGGCCGCTAGGTGGGCCTCGTCGGCACGTGCTAAGATGAATTCAGCGAAAGGGGCAGAGGACACATGGTTTTCAAGGTCGGAGAGACCGTCGTCTACCCGCACCACGGTGCCGCACTCATCGAAGCCATCGAGACCCGCGTGATCAAGGGCGAGGAGAAGAAGTACCTCGTCCTCAAAGTCGCGCAAGGGGATCTTACGGTTCGCGTGCCCGCTGACAACGCCGAGATCGTCGGCGTTCGTGATGTCGTCGGGCAAGAAGGACTGGACAAGGTTTTCGACGTTCTGCGTGCTCCGCACACCGAAGAGCCCACCAACTGGTCTCGTCGGTACAAGGCCAACCTCGAGAAGCTCGCCTCCGGCGATGTGAACAAGGTGGCCGAAGTGGTGCGCGACCTCTGGCGGCGAGAGAAGGACCGCGGACTTTCAGCCGGCGAGAAGCGCATGCTGGCGAAGGCGCGGCAAATTCTGGTCAGCGAGCTGGCGCTCGCGGAGGGCACCGACGAGGACAAGGCTGAAGTCCTCCTCGACGAAGTTCTGGAAACCGCGACAGTCTGAACCGGCGGGTGTCCCACGCCAGGTGAGGCTGCGGGGGATACCTCTACGATCGCGCACATATGAGCACCGTCCATATGAGCACAATCGCGTTCGTCACTGTCGTTCGGCACCATGCCTCCGACGCGGAGCTCGCTCTCGCGCCGGTCAATGGTGAAGCGCTACTCACGCACACTGTGCGGGGGCTGCTCGCTCTGCCGGATCTCGATCTGGTGGTCGTAGCGGCCCCCGAGCGGTGTGCTGATTTGTTTTCGGCCGCTTTGTGCGGCTTCGAGGAGCGTTGCCGGATAGTACCCGGCGCGTCACTGGAGCATGCTTTCGACACCGTCGAAAAAGAGATCACCGGGAATCCGGTCTTCCTCGTGCACGACGCCTTGCGTGCCTTCACCCCCGCGGACACGTTCCGTGCCGTCGCGGAGGCGGTCCGTGCGGGCTCGCCTTTCGTGGTCTCGGTACTTCCGATGGCGGACACCGTGAAGGTGACCGACGCGGCGAAGGTGATCACAGGCACCGAAGACCGCGCATACCTGCGCACGGCCCAAACCCCGCTCGGCTTCACCCGTGAGACTTTTCTCTCGTATGCCGCCGAGCCGTCTCTCGACGGCGCGCGCACCGTCCCGGGGCACCCCGACGCGATGCGCGTCACCAACGCGTTCGAACTGAAACTGGCCGAGGCGATCGCGGTGGCCGGGGCAGCAGAGGAAGTGCTGTGATCCGCGCGGGGCGCCCCTCCCCGATTCCCGAGGTAAGTCGCTAACGTGCGCCCTGGCGACGCGATCACGGTCGCGCGCAACCGGCGAAGAAAGAGGAAACCCTGTGAGGATCGGCAACGGCGTCGACGTCCACCCCGTCGAGGCGGGCCGCGAATGCTGGATCGCCGGTCTC
The DNA here is from genome assembly GCF_037997115.1 of Amycolatopsis coloradensis. Lineage (NCBI taxonomy): Bacteria > Bacillati > Actinomycetota > Actinomycetes > Pseudonocardiales > Pseudonocardiaceae > Amycolatopsis > Amycolatopsis coloradensis. Next base: position 1,860,334 of record NZ_CP150484.1, on the reverse strand, counting down.
CTCTGGCCCGGCGTCGACGGTTGCGCGGGCCATTCCGACGGCGACGTCGCGGCGCACGCGTTGTGCGACGCGCTCCTGTCCGCGGCCGGGCTCGGTGACCTCGGCGCGGTGTTCGGCACCGGCGACCCGCGCTGGGCGGGCAAGCACGGCGTCGAGTTCCTCGCGGAGGCGCGGCGCCTGGTCGAGGCGGGCGGTTGGACCGTCGGGAACGCGACCGTCCAGATCGTGGGCAACGCGCCACGTGTCGGAAAGCGCCGCGAAGAGGCCCAGAAGGTGCTGAGCGAGGCCGTCGGCGGGCCGGTGAGCGTGTCCGGGACGACGACCGACGGGCTCGGCTTGACCGGACGCGGCGAGGGCATCGCGGCGTTCGCGACGGCGCTGCTCCTGCCCTCGCAGGAATAGCCGCCGCCGGGAGCCGGTTCGGGCTGTCATGGCAGTCACACTTCCCGAACCGGTCCGCGAACTGGTGGACGGCAAGAACTTCGCGACCGTGGCCACGCTGGACGCCGACGGCGGCCCGCAGACCTCGGTCATCTGGGTGGGCCTCGACGACGGCGATCTGGTCTTCAGCGCCACCGAAGACCGGCTGAAGGTGCGAAACCTGCGTCGCGATCCTCGCGCGAGCGTGTCGATCACCGACGCGGAGAACCCGTACCGGCACACGCAACTCCGCGGCACGGTCACGATCACCCCGGATCCGGGGAAGACGTTGCCGAAGACGCTCAGCCACAAGTACCTCGGCCAGGACCCGCCGCCGGAGGGCCCGGAGGTCGAGCGGGTGATCGTGCGCCTGCGGGTGGACAGGATCGCCGGGAACGTCCGGTGATTAGGCTTCCCGCCATGGGTGTGACCTTCAACGACGCGACCAAGAAACTCCTAGACGGCAACAACTTCCCGGTGCTGGCGACCATCAACGCCGACGGCTCCGCGCAGACGTCCGTGCTGTGGGCGAGGCGGGACGGCGACACGGTGATCTTCGCGACCGTCCGCGGCCGTCTCAAGGAGCGGAACATGGCCAGGGACCCGCGGGTGTCCGTCTCGGTCTTCGACCAGGAGAACCCGTACGACTACGTCGAGATCCGCGGCACCGTGGAGATGACCGACGAGGGCGGGCGCGAGCTGATCAACGAGCTCTCGCACAAGTACCTCGGCAAGGACTACCCGGAGGAACCGGCGGACGTCGTCCGCGTGCTGGTCCGGATCACGCCGACCAAGATCACCGGCAACGCCGCCTGAAGCTGAGATGAAAGGCCCCTTCATCGCAGATTCTGCGATCAGCAGCAGTTCGACGCGCCCTCGCGCTGAGGCCTAACTTCGCGCCGGCCGCGTTCACCCACNCCTTCATCGCAGATTCTGCGATGAAGGGGCCTTTCATCTCACACGGGAGGGCGGCAGGCACCCCACGATCGTGGCTAATGTGGAGCCCGTGACCTTTCGCGCTGTGTTGTTCGACTTCTCCGGCACGGTCTTCCGCCTCGAACAGGACGAGACCTGGCTCGCCGACCTCACCGACCACGAGGGCGAGCGGCTCGACATCGAGGCCCAGACCGAACTGATGCGCCGGATGACCGCGCCGGTCGGCCAGGTCGTCGATCTCGACGAGGAGCACCTGCACGCCTGGAACCACCGCGACCGCGACCCGGTACTGCACCGGAAGGTGTACCTCGAGGTCCTCAAGCAGTCCGGGGTGCCGCACGCCGACCAGGCGGTCGCGCTCTACACCCGGCTGATCGATCCCACCCAGTGGACGCCGTACCCGGACACCGAGGCCGTCCTCAAGGGCGTCTCCGGCAAGGGCGTGAAGCTCGGGGTGCTGAGCAACATCGCCTTCGACATCCGGCCCGCCTTCGGCCGCCGTGGCTGGGACGCCTACGTCGACGAGTTCGTCCTGTCGTTCGAGGTCGGAGCGGTGAAGCCGGAGCCGGAGATCTTCCGCGCCGCCGTCGAGCGGCTCGGGGTCGAACCGGCGGAAACGCTCATGGTCGGCGACAGCGAGGAGGCCGACGGCGCCGCACGCGAGATCGGCTGCGCGTTCGCGCTGGTAGAGCCACTGCCGACGACCGAGCGGCCGGACGCCCTGCTCACCGTCATGCGCACCCATAACGTGCTGTAATACGGTCACTGCGACACCGCTCACGCCGACCCCGTACCCTTTTAGGGTGGCACTACACCTCTATGACACGGCGACCCGGAGCGTGCGGGAATTCCATCCCGCCCGTAGCGGAACGGCGTCCATGTACGTGTGTGGTGCCACCGTGCAGGGTGTTCCCCACATCGGCCACGTCCGCGGCGCGCTGAACTACGACGTCCTGCGCCGCTGGCTCGTCCACAGTGGACTCGACGTGCTGATGGTCCGCAACGTCACCGACATCGACGACAAGATCCTCACCAAGGCCGCCACGGCGGGTCGTCCCTGGTGGGAGTGGGCGGCCACGCACGAGCGCGCCTTCGAGTCTGCGTACGAGGCGCTGGGCTGCTTGCCGCCTTCGATCGCCCCTCGGGCGACAGGGCATGTCACGCAGATGGTCGAGCTGATGCAACGGCTGATCGACGGCGGGCACGCGTACGCCTCGGGCGGCGACGTGTACTTCTCGGTCAAGGCGTTCGACGGCTACGGCGATCTCTCCGGCCAGAAGCTCGACGAGGTCCAGCAGGGCGAGAGCCTCGGCGAGGGCAAGCGAGACGCGCGCGACTTCACGCTGTGGAAGGCCGCGAAGCCGGGCGAGCCGTCATGGCCGACGCCGTGGGGCTCCGGCCGTCCCGGCTGGCACCTCGAATGCTCGGCGATGGCGACGGCGTACCTCGGCGCGGAGTTCGACATCCACGGCGGCGGCGTCGACCTGGTGTTCCCGCACCACGAGAACGAGCGCGCCCAGTCGAACGCGGCGGGTGACCCGTTCGCGCGGTTCTGGCTGCACAACGCCTGGGTGACCATGTCCGGCGAGAAGATGTCGAAGTCGCTGGGCAACACGGTCTCCATCCCGGAGATGCTCAAGGACCACCGGGCGCCCGAACTGCGGTACTACCTGGTCCAGCCGCACTACCGGTCGACGATCGAGTACTCCCCGGGCGCGCTCACCGAGGCGGCGCAGGGCTACCGGCGGATCGAGCAGTTCCTCCGCCGGGCCGCGAGCAGCGCCGGCTCCGTGCACCTCGGCGAGATCCCGGACGGGTTCGCCGCCGCTCTCGACGACGACCTGGCCACTCCACAGGCGTTCGCAGTGCTGCACAACACCGTCCGCGACGGTAACGCCGCCCTCGACGCGGCCGACAATTCCAAGGCACTCGAAGTCGCCGCCTCCGTGCGCGCGATGACCGACGTGCTCGGCCTCGACCCGCTCTCCGCGCGCTGGTCCGAGGCGGGCGGCGATGAGACGCCCACCCGGCAGGCGCTGTCCGAACTCGTGGAAGGGCTGCTCACCGAACGGCAGCAGGCCCGCGCCGAGAAGGACTTCGCCCGTGCGGACGCCGCGCGTGACCGCCTCCAGCAGGCGGGCATCGTGGTGGAGGACACCCCGAACGGTCCACAGTGGACCGTCAAGGAAGTCTGACACTTACTCGGTTTCTAGCTCAAGGATTCTCACTGATGGCAGGCAACTCCCGGCGCCAGGGCGCTATTCGCAAGCCCGGCACGAAGAAGGGTCAGGTCGTCGGCTCCGGCGGCCAGCGCCGGAAGGGCCTCGAAGGCAAGGGCCCGACGCCCAAGGCCGAGGACCGGCCCGGCCACAAGGCGTACCGGATGGCCAACGCGCGTGACCGCAAGGACCAGGCGCGGCAGAAGAAGGCCGACAAGCCGGAGCTGATCGCCGGGCGCAACCCGGTGGTCGAGGCGCTGCGCGCCGACGTGCCGGCCACCGCGCTGTACGTCGCGATCAACATCGAGATCGACGACCGCGTGAACGAGGCCGTCCGGCTCGCCGGCGACAAGGGCATCTCGATCCTGGAGATCCCGCGCGAGGAACTCGACCGCAAGACCAACCGGGCCATGCACCAGGGCCTCGGCCTGCAGGTCCCGCCGTTCGTCTACGCCGACCCGCGCGACCTGATGGCCGTGGCGAAGGACTCGGGGCAGACCCCGCTGTTCGTCGCGCTCGACGGCGTCACCGACCCACGCAACCTCGGCGCGGTGATCCGCTCGGCCGCCGCGTTCGGCGCGCAGGGGGTCCTCCTGCCGGAGCGGCGCAGCGCGGGCATGACCGCGGTCGCGTGGCGGACGTCCGCCGGCACCGCGGCCAAGCTGCCGATCGCCGTCGCGACCAACCTGACCCGTCAGCTGAAGGCGTGGAAGGACGACGGCCTGATGGTCGTCGGCCTCGACGCGGACGGCTCGGTGGACATCGACGAGCTCGACCTCGCGGCGGATCCGCTGGTCATCGTGCTCGGCTCGGAAGGCCGCGGCCTGTCCCGGCTGGTGCGTGAGACCTGCGACGCGACCGTGTCGATCCCGATGGCGGCGGGCGTCGAGTCGCTCAACGCGTCGGTCGCTGCCGGGGTGCTGCTGGCCGAGGTGGCGCGCCGCCGTCGGCTCGCGGGACGTGTCTGACCCCGCACTTCGTCACACGGTGCGGGGTGCGGTGACTCTTGGTGAACCCGCGTCCGCGATCGACGTCGGCAGGGCGCGGCCCGGTGCTCCACCTCGGGGTCGGTGTCAGGGGCGCCCTGTCACCGCGATAGCGGGGCCTTCGGCCGGGCGGGTTCACGAGTGTGGTCACTTTTCCGGGCCATCTCAGCTCCGCCACCAGGCGCGCAGGTTAGGGTCACCAGCGGATAACGCGTAACCGCCCTGGGGGACCCCGCACCGATGTCGTTCATTTCACCGCTGTTCCTGTGGTACTTCATGCCGGCGGTCCTGCTCGCCGTACTGGTGTGCCCGCGCAGCTGGCGGAACGGCATCGTCGCGGTCGGCAGCCTGATCTTCTACGCCACCGGCGCCGGGCCGTACACGCTGGTCCTGCTCGGCTGCATGGTGGTCAACTTCCTGGCCGGGCCCGCGCTGGAGCCGAACGCGTGGGATCTGCAGAACAAACGGCGCAAGCGGCTGCTGCTCGGGGTCATCGGCCTCAACGTCGGCATGCTGCTGATCTGGAAGTACGCGGGGTTCGCGACGCAGCAGATCGCGGCCGTGACGCACTGGTTCGGCGGCGGTTTCCCGGTGGCCGACCTGGTCATCCCGATTGGCATCTCGTTCTACACGTTCCACCACATCTCCTACGTGGTGGACATCTACCGCGGTGAACGCCGCGCGCTGCGCGACCCGGTGTCGTTCGCCGCGTACATCGCGATGTTCCCGCAGCTGGTGGCCGGGCCGATCGTGCGGTTCCGGGAGATCGCCGACCAGCTGCCGCAGCAGCGGTCCCACCGCCTCGACGACATCGCCGCCGGTTTCCCGCGGTTCGCCCTCGGGTTGTGCAAGAAGACGATCATCGCGGACTCGCTCAGCCCGATGGTGGACGCCTGCTTCAACACGCCACCCGACCAGATGACCTTCGCGATCGCCTGGCTCGGCGCGATCGGATACACGCTTCAGCTGTTCTTCGACTTCTCCGGGTACTCAGACATGGCGATCGGGCTCGGGCGCATGCTCGGCTTCCGGCTGCCGGAGAACTTCGCGAGACCGTACTCGTCGGTGACCATCACGGAGTTCTGGCGGCGCTGGCACATGTCGCTGTCGCGCTGGTTCCGCGACTACGTCTACATCCCGCTGGGCGGCAACCGCGCCGGCGCCGGGCATACGTACCGGAACCTGTGCATCGTGTTCGTGCTGACCGGGTTCTGGCACGGCGCGCAGTGGACGTTCCTGATCTGGGGCATCTACCACGGCGCGCTCCTGATCGTGGAACGCGCTTTCGGCTACGACGTCACCCCCAAGTCGCAGGCCGCCCGCATCGGCCGCCGCGCGCTGACGCTCGTGCTCGTGGTGTTCGGCTGGGTGTTCTTCCGCGCCAAGGACCTGCCGCACGCGCTCGGCATGATCGGGCACATGGTGCTGCCGGACTTCACGGGTCTCACCGACGTCGTCGAGAGCGCGGTGACCAACCAGCGGCTGGTCATCCTGCTGTGCGCGCTGGCGATCGTGTTCCTGCCCGCGCATCCGGTGACCGGGCCGCTGCTGGAGTCCTCACGGAGCCGCCCCGCGACGGCGCTGCGGATCGGCGTCATGACCGTCGGGCTGGTGTACGCGGCCATCCTGATCGCGACCGGGACGTTCAGCCCGTTCCTCTACTACCAGTTCTGAGGGAGCCCGATAATGACCGACCTGGCCGCTCAGCCCGGCGTGATCCCGTACGTCGACAACCACGACGGCCCACGCCGCCTGCTCACCGTCGAACTGCGTCCGTTCCCCTCCAGCTCTGTGCCGTACGCCCCTATCGTGAGCATCGACGGCAGGCAGTTCGTGGTCTCCTGGGGTGCGGTCACGTTCGAGATCCCCGCCGATCGGAACGTGCACGTCAGCGCGCATCTGCACACCAACTACGGATCACAGGCCGCCGCGACGCCCTTTGCCTCGATCGTCCTGGCTCCCCATCCGGAGCCGGTCCGGCTGACCGCCCAGTTCACCGGTTCCGGTGGTTCGATGTTCCCGGTCGGCTAGCTTGGCCGCATGACCGGCGACTGGAAGCGGGAGCTGCCTCAGGACAATGGACCGTTGAACCTCAGGCAAATCTTTTCGACAGTCTGAGCCATCTTGATCGCATCTCCGGTGGACTGGTGCACGTTGACCTTGATCGGCTCCATTCCCGGCACTATCTCAATACAAAGAGCGTAGTCGGCAACCTTGCCCCGATGACCGTCTTTGACCGACATTGTCGTACTGCTGTGAATTTGCAGATGCCCGCCAGCTGAGGCTTTCTGCCGTCTCCCCAAACCTCGGACGTACTCGTCGAAATGCGCCAGAATGTTCCGCGCCTCCCTGACCCAAGGCTGCTTGGAGTCGAACTCCGCCACAACCTGATCCACCTCTACCGCCAGCTCCCCTGGCATGTACGAGCCCAGCAGGACGGCCGTGGACCTAAGCTGATTCAGCGCGAATGAGAACAAGATCGCATCGGCCCGCAATTGCAGCACGACATCCAGGGAAACAAACTCCTCAAACGTATCGGACCGGACGTCTTCCTCCGCCGTCCGGATGATCCGGTTCCACTGCGTGTCCACCGCCTTGAGCCAAGTTTTCAGATGAAGATGCGCTTGAAAGTACGACTCCGTGGCAATATCTGCTTTCTGCACCATCGGTCAAGCATCGACCGCACCGATCACCTTCTCAAGAGAATTTCGGGATCGACGACACAACCCTACGGCTTCCCGGCGTGTCGAGCGGAGATCGACAGGCTGCGTGCCGCGTCGAGTACGAGCTGGGCGAATTCCTTGCCGCGCACCATCGGCAGGTAGTGCCCGGCTTTCGGCACGGAGACGAGCCGTCCGTCCGCGCAGGCGTCGAGAAAGCGGTGTTCGTGGCGGCGGAAGTGGTCGCGCGAGCCGTTGATGAGCCAGGTGGGGCCCTGGTAGGCCGAGAGTTCCGCCAGCACGTCGAATTCCGCGAAGGCCTTGGCGACGTCCGGGATGACCTCTGTCGCGATGCCGCCGCCGATCACCGCTTCGGCGACTTTCGGCGGCAGGGCGCTCCGGAATTGCCACCGGCTCAACCGTTCGCCCTGGTCCGGCAGCCGCATGAGCAAGCGGTGCGCTGCGCGGAACGGAGTCTCCAGTGCCCGGCCGGGCAGGAAGGTCGAGCCCGCGACGACGAGGCCGGCCACGCGCTCCGGATACCGTGCGGCCGCGGCGATGGCGGCATATCCACCGAGGGAGTGCCCGACGACCAGCGCGGGTTCGTCGACGGCTTCGGCGATCACGTCCGCCGCGTCGTCCAGGGTGAACCGCTCTCCCCGGCGGGTGCCGTGGCCTGGGAGGTCGACTGCTTTCGCGGCCTGTCCGAGCAGTTCGAGTTGCTCGGTCCAGGCGGCGCCGCTGAGCCGGATGCCGTGGACGAAGACGAGGGGAACCATGGACTACCTCCTGAATGCAACGCACCGTTGCGTCGCAAACTACGCCCGCTCACCGCGCAACGCAACGGTGCGTTGTATTGTGCTCCGGTGAGTACCCGGAAGGGCCCGCGCAAGGCCGAGGCGATCTTCGCCGCCACCCTCGGACTTCTGGCCGAGCACGGCTACGACCAGCTCGCCATCGAGGCCGTCGCCGCCCGGTCCGGCGTCAACAAGACGACGTTGTACCGGTGGTGGCCGTCGAAGGACGCGCTCCTGGCCGCCGCGCTGCGCGATTCGGGTCTGTTCGCCGTCGACGTCCCCGACACCGGCAGCCTGCGCGGCGATCTTCTCGCCGTGGCAACGCAAATCCACCGGCTGCTGACCTCGGAGCGCACCGCACCGATCGTCACGGCGACCTTGACCGCGAGCCCCCGGCGCCCCGAACTCCGTGACGTGGCACGGAGTTTCTTCGCCGACCGCATGGCACGCGAAGAGCCGATCTTCGAACGCGCCACCGCGAGGGGCGAACTGCGCGCCGGCGTCGAGGCGGTTCTGGTGATGGATCTGCTCGCGGGAGCGATCTGGTTCCGGCTGCTGCTGCGCGGCGGCGAAGCCGGTCCGAAATTTCTCGAAGAGGTCGTCGACACGGTATTGGGCGGTGCCGCGTGAAAATCGCACTGAAGATCGAATCCGAGCGGCTCGAAGATTATCTCGCCGCCGACGCGATCGTCGATCACGATCACCCACTGATCCGCGTAACGGCTGACGGACTGTCGCCGACCGGCGGCACCGAAGTCGACGTGATTCGTTCGATGTTTCACTTCGTACGCGACGAGATCGCCCATACGGTGGACGCCGCCGATTCCCGCGTCACTCTTATGGCCTCCGAGGTTCTGCGCGAGGGAGTCGGGCTCTGCTACGCGAAGGCCCATCTGCTGGCTGCTTTGCTTCGCAGCCAAGGCATCCCGGCCGGGTTCTGCTATCAGCGGATCGGCGTTCTGCACGGGCTCAACGGCGTGTACCTCGCAGGCCTGGACCGGTGGATCCGGCTCGACCCCAGAGGCAACAAAAATGGTGCGGACGCGCATTTTCTGCTGGAAGATGAGCGGCTCGCGTGGACACTGGACCCGAGCAAGGGCGAGATCGACTTCCCCACGGTGTACTCCGCACCGTCTTCGGCAGTCGTCGAAACCTTGTCGTCGGCGAAGCCCGGGCCCGCGTGGTACGAAGGAATCCTTCCGCACGCTCCGTGAGTGGTTTTTCCGCGAACCGGCGAAACCTGCGATGTGAAACCGGCATCGCCGAGCGTCACCTTCGTTGTCGGGCGCTTTCCCCCGAATTTCTTATTTCGGCCTGGTCACGATGCGCGTAGAGTAACTCCCCGCACTCAAACAGATACGCACTGCGTTCGTCCGTTCGAGTGCTGATCAAGGAGGTGACCTTCGTGCCCGCGGAAGCCGATCGGCTCCGCCGTACCCCGTTGCAAGAGATCTTCTGGACCAGGACGAGTCTGCTGCTCACCGTACTGGTCGTCGTCGCGGGCCTCAGCCTGTGGATCTCCAGCATGATGGATCCCGGCGCCGGCAAGACGCTGCTCACCTCACTGGGCACCGGCACCCTGATCTCCGCGGTGGTCGGCTTCGGCCAGACCCTGATCACCGCCACCGCGTCACAGCGCGCGATGGTGACCCCGGTGATCGAGGAAAGCCGCCGGGCGCTGGAAGCGCTCAGCGCCGAATACCGTTCGCTCAACAAGGAATTCTTCCCCACCCACGTCTTCGAGGCGACCACCGATCCGGATCCGTTGTTCAACCGGGTCATGACCGAAGACCTCGACGTGACCAGGCACTACTTCTTCCGCGGGTTCTCCGGTAGGCACGCCGCGGCCCGATTGCTGTTGTCCCGCACCGAAAGGGAGCTTCGCGTGGTCATCGCCGACCCACGCGACGAGGGCGCGATCGGCGGCAGGGCGCGCTATCTCCTGCGCAGCGAAGAAGCGGGAATGGACTACGAGACGATCCGGAAGCGGCTCAACGACGAGATCAGCATCGGCCTCGTCGGGCTGTTCCTGGCGCGCAGCCGGTGCTCGCTGGTGGACATCACCGTCGTCGCCGATCCGCCACTGGACCGCCTCGAAGTGTTCGACGAGAGCGTTTGGGTGACCTTGTACAGCGACATCCGCGGCGCGACCACGTTGTATCCGCGCACGCTGCGGTTCAGCGAAGGTTCGTTCCTGTACAACAAGGAACGCTCCGAGTTCCTGCGCGTGTCCCAGTCCCGCTCCGGACGGCACTTCCACATCTCGACCACGACGACGAGGGCGGATTTCCTGGCCCTGTACGAAAAGATCACCGGCTCTCCCCTATCCGAAGAGAACTTCCTCGAACTGGAAGGGAAATTCCACACCTTCCGGAAGGAGTTCACCACACTCGCCGAGTTGAACCACTGACCTCTCGGCGTCGCACGGCACTAGATTTGAGGAGCTGAAGTTGCTCACTCGCTTGTCCCCCCTCACCCAGTTCTCCGCACTGCTCCGGACCACGGACCTGCCGCTGACACAGCACTGGCAGATCGTCGACAGGATCTTCCGCGACTGGACGTCGAGACCAGAGCTGCGCGACGACCTCCGGCGGCATTTGGATTCCCTGAGCCCGGACGAGGCGAGCGCGGTACTCGAGCGGTCCCGGGAGACCACCACCCATTTCGCCTGGTGCCTGCTCGATTGCCCGACAGATCCCTTTTCGATCTGGCTGCACGAGTACAAGTCGCCGTCGGACTGGCGCGAGGGTTACGCCGATTCCGTGCACAACCACAGATATCACTTCTGCACCACGATCCTCCGTGGCAACTACGTCCACGAGCGCTATTCGACCCTGCGAGATCAACTTTCCGGATTGATCACATCGGTTCGGTTACGACGTAGCACGCTGTGTCAGACGGGATCCTCGGGCGTCATGTACGCGGACGAGTTCCATCGGATTCCCGAGGCCACCGAAGGGACTATGACGTTCCTGGTGAAATCACGTCCCGTGAGCGAGTTCAGTCTTTCCTATGACCCGAAGACCGGAATCGGACATCGTCACATTCCGGTCGAGGTCCGATTGGGGGACCTGGCGGGCCGCATCTGACTACACACCGCCGTCGAAGACGCATACCCTTGCTCCACCCGTCTGTAAACGGGAACGGAGAGGTGTATGCGCGCGCGAAAGAGCACGATTCCTTCCCAGACCATCGAAGCCGTCGAACACCATGTCCGGCGACTGTGCTGGCGTTATGCGGACAGACTGCAGTTCCACGGCTGGCACCACGTGAGTTTCGTCCGGGCCAAGGCCGCGGGGTTCGCCGATCACAACGGTGCGGACCGAGCCGTCGTCGAGGTGGCGGCGCTGGTGCACGATGTGAACTACATCGTGCACCGGAACTCCCCCGCGGCCGCCGGACGAGACCTCCGGCTGGGCATCCTGCGGGAATGCGGTGTCGAGGAGACCGTGGCCCGGTGGATCGACGAGATCATCGACGAAGCCGAAATGGCCACCAGAGGCCGGCACATCTCGCTCGAGGCTCAAGCGCTGAGCGACGCCGACACGCTGTTCAAGGCGCTGCCGGTGACGCCCGTCGTACTCGCCCACCGCTATCTGCGGGAGAACGGGTTGAGCCTCCGCGAGCTGGCGGACAAGATCGTCGGCGAGCAACGCGATGTCCACGACAGTGGCTACTACTTCTACAACCCCAAAGCGGCGGAGAACTACTCCCGCTGGGCGTTGGCGAATCTTCAGTTGTGGCAGTGCATCAAGGAAGCCGTCGACGATCCGACGGTCGTCGAGCTCCTCGACGCGGTACACGCCGTGGACGCCACGGACTTCGAGGCCGAGCCCGCTGCTTCCTAGCGTCGCGCGATCACGATTGCCGTCGGCTCGTCATTCGGTGGCGTACAGCGGTTTTCGCGTGATCAGAGGCGCGACACGCGTGCTTGGAGACGGAACACGCGTGACGTCAACGCTGGCCGTAGCCGCGGAGTTTCTCCACGACGTGCTCGATCTCGGCGGGCGGGAGCAGGTTCGGTGTTCCCGCCGCCCGGGCCGTCAGCCACACCTGGCAGACCCACTCCAGCTGCTGCGCCCGGCTGTAGGCGGAGCCGAGGCTGTCGCCGAAGGTGATGGTGCCGTGGTTCGCCAGCAGGCAGCCACGGCGTCCTTCCAGCGCCTCCAGCATCACTTTGGCGAGCTCCTCGGTGCCGTATGTCGCGTAGGCCGCGACACGGGCTGTGGGGCCGATCGCGGCGAGCATGTAGTGGATCGGCGGCACCTCGGTGACGAGGGTGGAAACCGCTGTGGCGTGCACGGAATGCGTGTGCACCACGGCGGAGACCGGTTTGCCCTCCGGATCCACCGCCTGTCGGTACACGGTGAGGTGCATCGGGAGCTCGCTGGTCGGTTTGAGCGAGCCGTCGACGACCTCACCGTCCAGGCCGACGATCGGTACGTCCTCCGGCCGCAGCCCGGCGTAGCCGACTCCTGTCGGGGTCACCGCGATCAGGTCGCCCTGCCGCGCGGAGACATTCCCGGAGGTGCCGACCACGAGTCCGTCGGTGGTCATCCGGCGGGCGAATTCGCAGACCGCCAAGCGTTCTTTGGCCAGGATCACCGTCACAACCTCCAGAGTCCGCGGGCCGCGGCCAGTGAGGCCTGATAGTCGGCGTAGCCCTGCTCGTAGAACTCTACGTTCTCGGGCCTGACCTCGACCACGCGTGCGCTTTCCGCCCACAGCTCCCGGTCGACCGGCTCGCCGAGGGCGTCCGCCGCGACGATCACCGCTCCCCGCGCGCCGACCCCCGGATCGCCGGGGATCACGATGGGCCGCCCGAGAACGTCGGCGAAGATGCGGGTCCACTCGAGCGAGCGAACCCCGCCGCCGCAGGCGTACAACGTGCCGGTGAGCCCGGCGGCGTCGAAGCAATGCCTTGCCGCGTAAGCGATCGACTCGCACAGCGCCCGGACGATGTCGCCGCGTTCGCTCTCCAGGCTCAGACCGGAGAACTGCGCCCTCGCCGAAGCGTCGACGAACGGCGCTCGCTCACCCGACGCGGAGAGGAACGGCAGCGCGCGAACACCACCCGCGCCCGGCCTGCTCGCGTCGAGCAGCGGGCCGATCTCCTCGACCGCGATGCCGAACAGACGGCACACCCAGTCGATGCCCGCGGTGCCGACCATCGCGGGCATAGCCCGCAGGAACTCTCCCGCTTCCGGCGTGCAAAGGAACATGCCCGCCGGCTCGCCCTCCGGATCGAATTCCGCCGAGCCCGTCAGGACCTGGCACGCGAGTGTGGTGCCCGCCGTGAGAATGCCGTCGCCCGGCCGTCGTACACCGGCGCCGATGGCGCTCGCGGGCAGGTCGAACGGCCCCGCGGTGACCGGCAGCCCGACGGGAAGACCGAGCAGCCCGGCTCCGCGCTCGTCCAGCCGGAAAACGGTCTTCGGCGCCGCGGGCTCCACGAACAGGCTCCGGCGGTGGGAGAGTCCGACGGCCGCGATGGCACCTTCGTCGTAGCGCCGGGTCGCCGGATCGAGGAAGGGCAGCGAAGCATCCGAGGCGTCGACGGTGATCTCGCCGGTCAAGCGCTGGAGCACAGCGTCGACGCAGTAGCCCGCCACCGCCGCCCTGTCCAGCGACTCCGGCTCATGAGTGTCCAAAAAGGACATGATCGCCGCGGCGCAGCCCGGGAACATTCCCGACGCGGTGCGGCGGAACACTTCCCTGATCACTCCGTCGGCCTGCCATTCGGCGAGCAGCGAGTTCGCCCGTCCGTCGAGCCAGGAGATCGCCGGGCGCACTGCCTCGCCGGACTCGTCACGCAGCCACAGTCCGTCGCCCTGTCCGGTGAGGGCCAACGCGGTGACCGGACCGTCGAGCCCGGCGGCGACCTTGCGGACCACCGTCGCCACGGTGCCGAGCACCTGGTCGAGGTCTTGTTCGACCAGCCCGCCCGGCAAGTGGTGCACCTCGGACGTGGTGCACGCGCTCGCCACGGACATCCCGGCCTTGTCGAAGACGACCGCCTTCGTCAGTGACGTGCCGATGTCGACGCCGATGATCATGGCCGCAGGACCTCGGGGTTCGCCAGATTCGAGAGCGCCTCCCCGCGGACGTACCGGCCGACCTCGGCGGCGACGATACTCGCCGCCCGCTCCGCCGTCTGCCTGCTTGCTCCGGCGAGGTGCGGGGTCGCGATCACGTTCGGCGCGTCCCGCAGTGCCCAGTCCGCGGGCGGAGGCTCGACGTCGTACACGTCGAGCGCGAGTGCGCCGAGCCGTCCCGAACGCAGGGCTTCCGGCAGCGGGGCGTAGTCCAGCAGGCCACCGCGCGCGGTGTTGACCAGTACGGCGCCCTCCGGCAGCAAGGCGAGTTTGGCGGCGTCGATCAGATGCCGGGTCTCCTCGGTGAGCCGGGCGTGCAGGCTCACCACGAAACTGCGGCGCAGCAGAGCTTCCAGCTCGACGAGTTCCGCGCCGTCGGCGGCGATCTTGGCGGGGTCCGCGAACGGATCGGCGACCAGCACCTTCGCGCCGAACGCCACGAGCACCTTGGCCACCCGCGCGCCGATCGCGCCGTACCCGACCAGGCCGACGGTGGTCCCGTCGAGTTCGAGACCGGCCTGGTCGTAGGCGTAGTAGTCACCGCGCCAGGTGCCCCCCAGCAGTTCGGCCGAGGACGTCGAGATCCTGCGCATCGCGGCCAGGATCATCCCCACCGCGAATTCGGCGGCGGCACCGGCGTTCCGGCCGGGCGCGTACGTCACCGCGACACCCGCTTCGGTGGCCGCCGCGAGGTCCACGTTGACCGGGCCTCCCCGGCACACCGACACGAGTTTGAGCCCCGGCGCGGCGGCGAACACCTGTTTGGTGAAGGGCGCCATCTGGGTGACCGCGACCTCGGCTCCCGCCAGCGCCTCGATCACCTGCTCCTCGGTGCCGCTGGCCTCGTGCACGTTCGCGACCGGGCCGAACGGCTCCACCGGCCAGGGCAGGGTCAGTTCCGAGAACTCGTGCCCGGCGCCGATCTCGGCACGGACGGCGTCGGCCAGCAGGCCGGTGCCGACGAAATGGTCTCCCGCAGCGAGTATCCGCAACTCTGCGTCCTCTCTCCGTGCCCGCATCGGGCAGTCTCAATGATTGTTGGCGGAGCTGAGATGTATCCGGAAAAGTGACCGTACGCGTGAAGCCGCCCTGGCCGAAGGCCCCGCTATCGCGGTGGCAGGGCGCCCTGTCCGCCGGACGTGACGTGCCCTGAGAGAGCAGTGCCCTGCCGACGTCGATCGCGGTCGCGGGTTCACCATCAGGTACTCAGCGCTTGCTCGTATTCGGTGATGTGCGCGACCTTGCTCGCGCTGGCCGAGGCCGGGTCGAAGCGGTAGCCGACCCATTCGGCGACGATCTTCTTCGCCAGCTCCGGACCGATCGCCCGGGCGCCGAAGGTGATCACCTGGCAATCGTTCGACTTGACCGAACGCTCGGCGGAGTACGAGTCGTGCGCGACCGTGGCCCGCACCCCGGGAACCTTGTTCGCCGAAATGGCCATGCCGATCCCGGTCCCGCAGACCAGCACACCGCGATCCGCCTCGCCCCGGGCGATCGTCTCCGCCGCCGCGAGGCCGAGCAGCGGGTACGCCTTGTCGTCGGAGCCATCGGCCACGCCGAGGTCGGTGACCTCGTCCACCCGGTCATCGGCTAGGAGCAGGTCACGCAGCTGGTCTTTGAGAGCGACCCCGGCGTTGTCCGCCGCCACCACGATCCGCATTCAGTCTTCCTTTCCCAGAGCCTGGCCGACCGCGGTGACGAGCAACGCGAACGAAGTGGCCCCGGGATCGGGGTGCCCTTTGCTCCGCTTCGCCAACCGGGCCGCCCGCCCCTTGGCGGGCAGCAGGTCCGCCGTGGCCTCGGCCGCGCTCACCGCGACCTGGGCCGCCTTCTGCCAGGCCTGCGGGACGTCGGCGCCCGCTTCGGCCTGTTCGCGCAACGCCAGCCTGAACGGCTCGATGGCGTCGAGCATGGTCTTTTCACCGGGCTCGGCCTTGCCCAGTTCGACGAACGCCTTCACGGCGCCGTCCACCGCGCTCGCGAGAGCTTCCGTGGTGACCTCGTCGCCCGGCAGACCCCGCAGTCCCGCACCGGTCTCGGCGAGCAGGACCCCGTACAGCGCACCGGACGCACCGCCCGCCGCGTCGGCGAACGCCGTCCCGGCGGCCAGGAGCGCGGTGGACTGCGAGTCCTCGTCCCGCCGCGCGGCGGCCACCGCGGCCCGCATCCCCCTGGTCATGCCGAGACCGTGGTCGCCGTCCGCCGCGACCGCGTCCAACCTGCCGAGTTCGGCCTCGTTGGCCTCGATGTCCTGCAGGGCCGCCGTCAACGCGCGGTCCACGATGCCCTGCCCCGGCGCGGTCTCGGCCAGCAGCGAGTCCACTGTGGACTCCAGCGGAACCTGTGCCAGCGCGGCACCGGTGCTCCGGTAGCCAGGGGTGTCGCAAGGAGCCGCGTAGAGCTCGGCGAGTTCGTCGTCGAGCACCAGGATCGACAGCGAGACACCCGCCATGTCGAGCGACGTGACGAATTCACCGACCTCGGTGTGCAGCGGGCTGAGCCCCGCCGCGGCGAGCCGTTCGTGCACGCGGATGTAGGTCGCGAACATCTCCTCGTACTTGGTGCGCCCCAGTCCGTTCAGCAGGACCACCACCCGGCCGTCACCGGCGGGCAGCTCCGGGAGGAGGCCGTCGACCAGTTCGTCGGCCAGCTCCCGTGCGCTCAGCCTGCCGACCGTGCGCACACCGGGCTCGCCGTGGATGCCGAGCCCCAGCTCCATCTCGCTCTCGCCGACGGTGAACAGCGGCGCGGAAGCGCCGGGCAGGGTGCACCCGCCGAACGCGACGCCGAAGGTCCGGGTGTTCGCGTTCGCCTTCTCCGCCACCGCGTGCACGGCGGCCAGATCGTCACCGCGTTCGGCGGCGGCACCCGCGATCTTGAAGACCAGGAAGTCGCCCGCGACACCGCGACGCCTCTCCGGCGAGTCGGCGGGACCGCTGGCGATGTCGTCGGTGACCAGGACCGTCCGGCTTTCGACGCCCTCGGCGGCCAGCCTCCGCGCGGCGAGCCCGAAATGCAGCACGTCGCCCTGGTAGTTGCCGTAACCGAAGAGCACGCCGGCGCCGCTCTCCGCGGCCCGCGCCGTGCGATAGACCTGTTCGGCGCTCGGGCTGGTGAACACGTCACCCACCACGGCGCCGTCGGCGAGCCCGGGACCGACCAGCCCGGCGAACGCGGGGTAGTGCCCGCAGCCGCCGCCGATCACCACCGCGACCTTGGGCGCGGAATCCTCCCGGCGCAGCACGCCGTACGCATCGGGCACCTTGCGCACCGAACGCCCGTAGGCGGTGACGAACCCGTCCAGCCAGTCGCGTTTGAACGTCTCCGCGGTACCCAGGACCGTCATCGCCCGCTCGCTTCCGCGAGTTCGCCGGACAGGTACGCGAGCAGCTTGCGCCTCACGTCGTCGTTGTTCTCCGCGACCTCGGCGGCCAGCTCCAGCGCGTCCGGCTTCGGCGGGTACACCGGGTTCGGCAGCGCGATCACGGTGAGCCCGGCCGCCGCGGCGGCACGGATGCCGTTGCTGGAGTCTTCGACGCCCAGGCACTCCTCGCCGGACCGGCCCAGCCTGGCCGCGGCTTCGAGGTAGACGTCCGGACTCGGCTTGCCCCTGGCGACCTCGGCGCTGGAAACGGTCGCGGAGAACTCACCGGTGAGCCCGTGCTTGTCGAGTACCGCGTCGATCACCCGGCGGGCGGCCGACGACGCCAGTGCGACCGGCACCTTCGCGCTCACCTCGCGGACCATCTCACCGGCGCCCGGCAGCAAGGGCGCCTCTCCCGCCTCGATCGCGGCGATCATGCCGTCCACCACGGCACGCTCGACCTCGGCCGCGCTTTCCGGAGTGCCGGACCGCTTCGCGAGGTACGCGGCCCATTCGGGCGCGCTCATCCCCTGCACGGACGCGGTGTCCTCAGCCGTCCATTCGGTGCGGTGCCGGGCGGCGTACGCCACCCAGTTCTCCTCCCAAAGGTGTTCACTGTCGACGAGGACACCGTCCAGGTCGAACACCACCGCGGCGAGTGCCATCCGGCATCTCCTTTCACATCGATGCTGTTAAATTAACATCGATGATGTGATCTGGACAAGCCCTGAGGAGGGACCCCGTGGTCGCACGGTTGTTATTGGCACGGCACGGCCAGACCGAATGGCACGGCGAGAACCGGTACGCGGGCAGCAGCGACGTCGCGCTGACCGGGGAAGGGCTGCGCCAGGCGGACGAGCTCGCCGGCTTCGCCGCGGCGGTCAGGCCGTCGGCGGTGTACTGCTCGCCGCAGAGCCGGGCTCGTCGCACGGCGGCGCCTTCGGCCGAGGCGCTGGGCCTGCCCTTGCGAGTGGTCGACGGACTGCGTGAAGTCCACTTCGGACTGATGGAAGGGCGCACCAGGGACGAGCTGGCGGCGTCGGATCCCGAGGCGGTCGCGCGGTTTCTCGCCGATCCCGTGACCGGCGCCTTCCCCGGTTCGGAGCCTCCGGAGGAAGCGGCCGCCCGCGGAGCCGGGGCCTTGCGCGCGATCGCCGCCGAGGTACCGGGCGAGACGGTGCTCGTCGTCGCGCACAACACGCTGATCAGGCTGACCCTGTGCGCACTGCTCGGCATCCCGCTCGAGACCTACCGCACGGTGTTCCCGCGGCTGGACAACGCGGCCGTCACCGAGATCGCGATCGACGGCACGCGCACCGGCCTGCTGCGCCTCAACCAGCCGGCGCACACGCGATACTGAACGGTATGAGCGATGAGAAGACGGCCGGTGCGAGCGCACACTCTCGTAACACGCGTCAGCAGCTGATCACCGAACACGTCTTCACGACCGGCTCCGCGAGCATCGCCGAACTGGTGGAACTCACCGGCGTCAGCACCATGACGGTGCACCGCGACGTCGACGAACTGGCACGGCGCGGCCTGCTCCGGAAGTACCGGGGCGGCGTGTCGGCCATGCCGTCGACGGTCTTCGAAAGCAACGCCGACTACCGGATGAACGTGCATTCGGAGGAGAAGATGGCCATCGCCGCGCACGCGCTCGCCCGCGTCGAACCGGGGATGTCGATCCTGCTCGACGACTCCACGAGCGCCCTCGCGCTGGCGAAGATGCTGCACCGGGTCACCCCGCTGACCGTCGCGACGAACTACCTCGGCGCCATCGAACTGCTCAAAGGCGTCCCCGACCTGCGACTCATCTGCATCGGCGGCGACTACTCGGCGACCCACGACTCGTTCCTCGGCATGCAGAGCCTCGAGGCGATCGAGCGGATCAACGTCGACGCGACCTTCGTTTCGACCTCGGCGATGAACACGCGGATGACGTTCCACCAGGAGCCGGAGATCGTGATGCTGAAACGCGCGATGCTGGCCAGCGCCCGGACGAAGGTGCTGCTGATGGACCACAGCAAGACCGAACGCGCGGCGCTGCACCGGCTGGCGCCGTTGAGCGACTTCGACGTGCTGATCGTCGACGACGGGGTGGAAGACCACCTGGCCGAGGAGATGCGAAGCCAGGTGGAAGTGGACATCGCGGAGCTCTGAAGGCTTCGGCCCGGCGTCAGGTTGCCGGTTCGCGGGGCCGATGGGGCGAGCGCCGAAGCGCACCTGGCGGGTGGTCGTGAGTGAGGAATGCGGTCAGCACCCAATGCCACGTAGCTTAAGTTGATCTTGGGTGGGGTCTTGATCGTAAGCGGTGAGGATTGCCGCAGGTCATGCGCCCGGTTGCCCTGGCCGACAGGAGCCGACCGCACCGCTGAGTGTCCACGAAGGACACTTTTCGCTGACTCAATGTCTGGTTGAGGCCCGGATGGGGTCGTGAGTGACGTTTCGGATCAGAACCCGAAACGCCACTCACGAGGACGTTTTTCGTCCTGAACGACCCTTTCCTGACGTTCGGGGGCCGGCGACCGATGCGGCCTCGGCTGGCGGACGAGGAGCCAACTGGGCCCGATTGTCCACAAGGGACACTTTATCGCGCCA
Organism: Amycolatopsis coloradensis; assembly: GCF_037997115.1. Taxonomy (NCBI): domain Bacteria; kingdom Bacillati; phylum Actinomycetota; class Actinomycetes; order Pseudonocardiales; family Pseudonocardiaceae; genus Amycolatopsis; species Amycolatopsis coloradensis. The sequence continues at coordinate 1,840,259 of NZ_CP150484.1, read as the reverse complement.
AGGTGCCCGATTCATGTCCATGTTCAAACCGAGCACTCGCATCTCAACGCCTGTCCTTTGTGGACCGTCAGAGCGCGCCTGACCCTTGACGAGTCTACCCCTGCCGCCAAGTCCATCACGCCACAAGCAGCCGGCATTGACCTTCAAGGTAGGGCAGGAGGCCTTCACGACCTCCGCGCCCCCGTCAGCCGCCGGCGACCGACGGGATGATCTGGACTTCCTTCACCCCGTCGAGGGCGGTCTTGGCACCGTCGAGACGGCGGCACTCCTCACCGTCCACATAGAAGTTCACGTAGCGCCGCAGCGCGCCGGTTTCGTCGCGCAGACGGCGTTCCAGCGCGGGGAACCCGGCGCCGAGCGAGTCCAGGACGCCGTCGAGCGTCGAAGCCTCGACTTCGAGCGCGCCGCGGCCGTCCGCGAGCGGCCGCAACATCGCGGGCAGCAGGACCCGGACCACCTAGACCACCTGGGCCCGCACGCACAGCACGTCCGGCAGATGCGCGGCCACCTGATGCCACGTGTCGCCTTCGTCGGGGCTCGCCCACACTTCGCCGGATCGCGTGCCGAAGTAGACGCCGTCCCGCGAATCGACGCACATCCCGTCCCGCAGCACTCCCGCGTAGAAACCCTTGTCCGGCAAACCGCTTCCGAGCCCGGTCCAGGTCTCGCCCGCGTCCTCGCTGCGGTAGACCCGGCATCGGCCCTCCGGCGGGAAGCGGAGAACGTCGGCCACCAAAGGGAAGGTGTAGACGGTGTCCGGTTTGGACGGATGGACGACCATGGCGAAGCCGAAGTCGTTCGGCAGGCCGCCGGCGATCGACTGCCACGTCTTCGCGTCGTCGTCGCTGCGGTAAACACCGCCGTGGTTCTGCAGGAAGAACCGCTCGGGGCGCGACGGATGCATCGCGACCTTGTGCACGCACTGCCCGAATTCGGGCTCCTCGCCGGGCAGGAAACCGGCGCTGATCCCGCGGTTGGACGCCGTCCAGCTCTTGCCGCCGTCCTCGGTGCGGTAGACCCCACCCGTCGACATGGCGACGGTGATCCGCCCTCGATCCGTGGGATGCGGCAGGATCGTGTGGATCATCTGGCCGCCGCCACCGGGAGTCCAGTGTGGACGGTGCTCGTGATCCCAAAGCCCGCGCACCAGCTCGAAGGTCTCGCCGCCGTCCTCGGACCGGAACAGCGCCGACGGCTCGGCACCGGCATAGATGACGTCACCGGCGAGCACGATCTGCCAGATGCCTTCGAGCGCGGTCTCCGTGCCGGCGGGGAAGGCGACCGGCGCGTGATCGGGTTCGGACCAGGTCTCGCCGAAGTCCTCCGAGGTCGCGATGGTCGGGCCGAAGTGTTCGTTGACCGCGGCCGCGTAGACCTTGGAGGGGGCCAGCGCGACCGCCCGGACAGCCTCCATGGGGAACTTCGGTTCGGAGATTTCCCAGTTCTCGCGGTCCTCGCTGCGGGCGAGGAACAAGCCCTTCCTGGTACCGATCCCCAGCTGGAACTCCACGACGCCATCCTCCCGGTCGACACTGTGACTCAGGTCACCGTACTACCGGAAAGCGTGGAAATGGAGGCGTCGCGCCGGCTGCTGTCCAAGGGGTCGTGGCCCTCGCCTTCTCGGGAGAACGAGGGTCACAGACGAACAGCCGGCGCGACGGGTATCGGGGGCGGTCAGGTCCCGCTGATCAGGCGCAGCGCCAGATCGGGGCTGAACTGACCGGCTTCGACGTTCGGTGCGATCCCGCACTTGCCGTCGGAGTCACCGGGTACCTTGACCCAGAGCAGCATCTCGGCGCCGCCGCCGGTCTGCGAGGTCACCCCGAGCTTGCGCCCGGCCGGGTTGCACCATTCGGAGCCCAGCGGGCCGTTGCCGTTGCGGCTCGTGTCGATCACGAACGGCTTGGTGTAGCCGTACTTGCTCGACAGCGCGGCGCTGACGGCCTTGCCGTAGTTCGCCGAGTCGGTGGTGGTCTTGTAGTTCGACACGTTGATCGCGAGACCGCGGATCGACTTCACTCCGACGGCGTTGAGCCGGTCGGCCATGGTCGCGGCCGGGATCCAGGTCGAGTTGCCGCCGTCCATGTACGCCCAGGTGTTCGGGGCCTTGGCGGCGAACTGCTCCGCGGCGTACTTGAGCAGGTCGAGGCGGGTCTGACGTTCACCGGCGGGCAGGCAGTCGACCTGCGCGAGCGCGTCCGGCTCGATGACGACGACCGCGGGCTTGCCGCCGATACCGTCGGCGAAGTTCGAAATCCAGGTCCGGTACGCCTCCGGGCTGCCCGCGCCGCCACCGGAGTGACCACCGCAGTCGCGGCCGGGGATGTTGTACGCGACCAGGATCGGCAGCTTGTCCGCGACGTCGGCGGCGTAGGTGTAACCGTCGACGGCGGTCTTGACGTTCCCGCTCCAGTTGCCGAACCAGCGCGCGCCCGCCTTGGTGGAGATGGCGGCCTTGATCTTGTCGGCGGTGCCGCCCGGGTGGTCCCGCACCCAGACCGCGGGGTTGGAGTTCGGGTCGACGTAGAAGCCGTTGGTCTTCTCGAGGGGGTTGCCGTCGGCGGCCTGGGCCGGCGCGGCGACGAGGGCCAGCAACGAGGCGGCCAGCAGACCGAGCGTCTTGATGCGCATGCCCACCAGCTTCGAGCCCTCCCGTACAAGATTCGTACAACCCGCGTTTCGTCCTCTGGATGCGCGACCGCATCCGGAGATGTCGTACTCCGAGCCGTCCGGGTTGACGTTCGGGATCACGTAGATCTCGACGCTGTCGACGAACCGCTTGATCGCCGGGTCGGAGGCGTAGCCCTGGGTGAACCGGTTCACGATCCGCAGGCACATCTCGGTGGTGAGGTGCTCGCGGGCGTGCTGGTTGCAGGTGAAGAGGACTTCGGGCTCGTTCTCGTCCGTGGCGACGTTGTCACTGATCTTGAGCATGTTCAGCGCGCGGCCCTGGTACGAGTTGCCGACGCTGCTCAGCCGCGCGATCGAGCCGAAGTTCGACTGGGCGTTGCGCAGTTCGGTCGTGACCTCGGCGTAGTTGTGGTAGCCGGAGTCCGACGGCGGGAAGTCGTTGATCGCGTTGGTGCCCACCTTCTCCGACCTGTCGACGACGCCACGCTGCTCGACGCGATAGCCGAGCGAACGGATCTTCGCCGCGTCGCGTGCCTCGCCGATGAACGTGGTCGTGCCACCCGCGGAACCGAGGACGTCGACACCGAGCCGGGAGATCTGGGTGCGCTGCTGCGAAGTCCCGGTGCCGAAGACCTCGTAGATCTGCACCTGCGCGTCCTCGGCCTGCTGGTCCGCGGTCGCCGGACTCGCGGCGACCGGGATGGTGAACGCCGCGACGGCCGCGATCGCCACGGCCATGCACCGTCTTATGCGCATCGTCGTCTCCTAGCTCTCAGGCAAGGGAAGGGAGGGGGAACCTCACCATGGCCGGAGCCGGAAGAGGAGAACAATCCGTAACGGTACGGATCTAATGCGTATTTCTACCCGTAGTTCGCGAAACAGAGAGCTTCGATGTCTCCGCGCAAGGCGGCGAACGGCCGCCGCCGGACGCGCTGCTGGACGATCGCGCCGAGCAGATAGGACAGGAGGGCTCGCGCTCGCGCCCTGGGGTCTTCGACGTCGAGCGGGGTGAGCAGTTCCGCGAGCAGTTCGGTGATCGACGTCAGCATCACGTCGATGGCCTGAGGATGCTGCGCCCGGCCCGCGGCGATCCAGTATTCGAACCAGAGGAAGGCCGCGTTCGGACGGCCGGAGAACTCGGCGAGGAAGGCCTCCAGCGCGGCGAAGAGCCGCTCATCCGGGTGATCGTGTTGCGCCGAAATTTTGCGCAAATCGGCGATGAACGTTGTGATGTGCGCCGCCATCGCGCGGTCGATCAGGACGTCGATATCCGCGAAGTAGTAATGAATCGCACTCTTCGTGAGCGGCCCGGCGTCCGCGATCGCCCGCACGGTGCAGCCCGCGAGCCCGTCCCTGGCGAGCACGACACGCGCCGCTTCGACGATCTGTTCCTGTTTCTGCAGCTGATTGGGGGAGAGCCGCGCGCTGCGGCCGGGAACGGCGGTCACGAAGTTCCTTACACCAAGTAGTCAGGACACTAGCCCTGAAGCTTAGGGCAACCGTCCTGGCCGATCACAGCGGGTGAAAAATCTAGGTGGCTAGCCGTCGATCCGTAGCGGACAATGCGCGACATGGTGACCTCAGGGGACAACGGGTTCAGCCCGGCCGCGCGACGGCAGCTGGAGAAGGAACTCGCCGATCTGCGTGCGCAGCGCGACGCGATGGCGCCGCTCGTCGGCGAGCAGGAACGAACCGGCGACGCCGCCGATCAGGCGGAGGTGCTGGACCGCGCGGAGGCCGCCGCCTACCTCGACCGGCGCATCGCCGACGTCGCGGCGAAACTGGAGCACGGCGGCCGGAACAGCAAGGGTCTGCTGCCCGACGGCACCACCGTCACCCTCAGGTTCGCCGACGGCGACGAAGACGAGCTCCACATCGTCACGATCCCGGGCGAGGACGCCGACGCCTCCACGGTCACGTCGGACAGCCCGCTCGGCCTGGCGCTCGTCGGCGCCAAGGAGGGCGACGAGATCACGTACCGGACGCCGCGTGGCGAGACCAGTGCCACCGTCGTCACCCTGAAGCCGCCTGCCTGACCTCGTTCGCGCGTGAAGGCCCCCTTCCCTCGGCTGAGCCGAGGGAAGGGAGAGCCGGCAACCACCGCTTGCGGCCACAAGATCCGGGGTCAGGTGGCGCGTGAGCTCTTCCGCTTCATCGGCGAAGATCCCCGGGATCGGCATGCTGCGCGAGACCGGGAACCTGTTCGCTCTCGGCNGCGCTGGGGCCAGGAGTCGGGAGAGTTCCGCGAGTTCGACGTCCACGTGATGGCGACGACGATCCGGCGTTCGGTGGAGGGCCCGGTGTTCCTGCTCGCCGGAGCGCCGGAACCGGACCTCACCACCTACGCGGCCGAACTGGTGACCCTCTTCGATCTCGCGACCCGGAGGCAGTGATCCCGTGATCCGCCAGTGGGGTGTGGTGCTGCTCGAAGTCGTCGTGCCCGTCGCCGGGTACTACGTGCTTCGCGGCTTCGGCGTCGGCGCGCTGCTCGCGCTCGGCTGCCTGCGTCGTCTCCCGGCCGCGGATTTGCTGAAGGATCACCAGTCCTTCGCCAATCACCTGACCTCTCACACGCCGCTGCTGCCGTCCGATCCCGCGAAAGCCGTGCGACAAGGCGCTTTTCACCGTGTGCCGGTGCTCTCGGGCGGCACGCACGACGAGATGAGGTCGTTCATCGCGGGCGCCGCCCTGCACGAACCGATCACCGAGGAGCGCTATCAGGAGTTTCTGCGCAACGCTTTCGGCGAACACGCGGACGAGGTGCCGGCGAAGTATCCGTCGCGGGACTATCTTTCGCCCGCCATGGCGTGGGCGACGGTCACCACCGACCGTTCGTGGGCCTGCCCGACGGCCGAGGGGAACAGGCTGCTTTCACGGCGAACTCCGGTGCACGCCTACGAGTTCGACGACAAGAACGCCCCCAACGTGAACCGGATCGAGGCGCCCGGCCTCCCCCACGGCGCGGCGCACGCCCTCGATCTGGTCTATCTGTTCGAGCTCAGCGGGGTCGAAGACTCGCTCGATGAGGCGCAGAAACGTCTTTCGGAGCAGATGATCGCGTACTGGACCACGTTCATGCGCACGGGTGATCCGAACGGGCACGAGTCGCCACGGTGGAAATCCGATGTCGTGCTTTCGCTCGCGCCGGACGCGATCCGCCCTGTCTCTCACGACGTCGATCACCGGTGCGGCTTCTGGGCGGGCCTTCGCTCCTGACCGGCCCTGTCCCCGCGTGCAATGAAGGGGCCTTTCATAGCAAATTTTGCTATGAAAGGCCCCTTCATCGGACTCGAAGACGGCCTTTTGCACCACGCGTTCCTTTCCCTCGGCTGAGCCGAGGGAAAGGGGCCTTCACGCGCGTTCGGGCTAGAGGATCTCGGCCGCCGAGCCGACGTCCGGCAGCCCGCCGACGTCGGGGTTCAGCTCCCCGGCTCCGACGAGTTCCGCCTTGACCTCGTGCGGTTTGATCCGCCCGTCGCGGATGTCCTCCGCGTAGTGGCAGGCGACCCGGTGCCCGGCGCCGATCTCCCGCAACTGCGGGCGGTCGGTGTCGCACAGGCTCTGCTGCCTCCACGGGCACCGCGTGTGGAACCGGCAGCCGGACGGCGGCCGCGCCGGCGAGGGCAGGTCACCGGCGAGCAGGATCTGCTCGCGGCTGTCCTCCACCGTCGGGTCCGGCACGGGGATCGCCGAAAGCAGCGCCCGCGTGTACGGGTGCAGCGGGTTCTCGTACAGCGTGTCGGCGTCGGCCTCTTCGACCAGCGAGCCGAGGTACATCACGCCGATCCGGTCGGAGATATGCCGCACCACCGCGAGGTCGTGCGCGATCACCAGGTACGTGAGCCCGAGCTTCTCCTGCAGGTCCTCCAGGAGGTTGACCACCTGCGCCTGCACCGAGACGTCCAGCGCGGACACCGGCTCGTCGGCGACGATCAGGTCCGGCTCGACCGCGAGCGCCCGCGCGATCCCGATGCGCTGACGCTGGCCGCCCGAGAACTCGTGCGGGTACTTCCGCAGCGAGGACTCCGGAAGACCGACGGCGGCGAGGAGTTCGCGCAGCCGCTTGGCCGTCGCATCCTTGTCCTTGGCGAGGCCGTGCGCCTTCATTCCTTCGGTCAGAATGGATTCCACCGACTGCCGAGGGTCCAAAGAGGACATCGGGTCCTGGAAGACCATCTGCATCCGGCGGCGGGCCTTGCGCAGGTCCTCGCCATTGAGGCCCGCGACGTCGGTGCCGTCGAAGACGACGTTGCCGTTCGTCAGTTCGGTCAGCCGGAGGATCGCCCTGCCCAAAGTGGACTTTCCGCAGCCGGATTCCCCGACCAGACCGTAGGTCTCACCCCTGCGGATGGCCAGATCGACGCCGTCCACGGCGTACACGTACCCGACCGTCCGGTCGATCACGATGCCGCGTTTGATCGGGAAGTGCACCTTGAGGTCGTTGACCTCGAGCAGTACTTCCTGCTCCGGTACCGCGTGCGTCATCGGACCCCTCCTCGTGCGGCCACGGCCGGGATCACCGGGTTGTGGCAGCGCAGCAGTCCACCGCGATCGGGGGTCAGCTGCGGTGAAACCTCCCGGCACACGCCGAGAGCGTTCGGGCAGCGGGGCGCGAAGGCGCAGCCGCCGTCCCACGGGATGTTGTCGGCGACGGATCCCTTGATGGGGATCAGTTTCTCGCCGCGGCCCGCGTCGAGCCGCGGGATCGAGGCGAGCAGGCCGTGCGTGTACGGGTGCCGAGGCTCGGCGAACAGCGAGTGCCGCTCCGCCCGCTCGACGATCTTGCCGCCGTAGAGCACGTTGACCTCGTCGCAGAGACCGGCGACGACACCGAGGTCGTGCGTGATCATGATCAGCGCGGTCCCGGTGTCCTGCACCAGTTCCCGCAGCAGCGCGAGGATCTGCGCCTGGATCGTCACGTCGAGCGCGGTGGTCGGCTCGTCGGCGATGAGCAGCCGCGGACGGCACGCCAGCGCGATCGCGATCAGCGCACGCTGCCGCATCCCGCCGGACAGCTGGTGCGGGTACTCGGAAAGCCGCCGCGTCGGGTCGGGGATGCCGACCTTGTCCAGCAGCTCCGCCGCCTCCACCGACGCCGCCTTGCGCGCCATCCCGCGGTGCCGCTCCAGCACCTCGGTGATCTGCAGGCCGATCGGGATGACCGGGTTCAGCGAGGACAGCGGATCCTGGAACACCATGCCGAGGTCACGGCCGCGGCGGTCCCGCATTTCCTTGTCCGACAGGCGAAGCAGATCCGTGCCTTCGAACGACACCGAACCGCTGACCTGGTTGCCGCGTTTCGCGAGCAGCCGCATGATCGCCAGCGAGGTCACGGACTTGCCGCAACCGGACTCACCGACGAGACCGACCGTCTGGCCGGGTTCGACGTCGAAACTGACCTCGTCCACCGCGGTGAACGGCTTCTCGCCGCGTCGCTGGAAAACGACCTTGAGGTCGCGTACTTCGAGGAGTGCCATCAGAAATCACCGCCTGTTCTTCGGATCGAGGGCTTCCCGCAGGGACTCGCCGAGCAGCGTGAACCCGAGCGCGACGATGATGATCGCGATCGCCGGGTAGTACGCCAGCTCGGGGCGGATGTCGAGGAACTGCCGAGCGCTGCGGCTCAGCATGATGCCCCATTCCGCCCGGTTCGGGTCCGGATCGCCGAGACCGAGGAACGACAGCGCCGCCGCCTCGAGGATCGCGGTCGCCAGGGTCAGCGTGGCCTGCACGATGACCGGGCCGAGCGAGTTGGGCAGCATATGCCGCAACACGATCGCCCCGCGTTTGACGCCGAGCGACGTCGCCGCGNCGATCTCTTCCCTCGGCTGAGCCGAGGGAAGGGGGCCTTCACGCGAGATCACCAGCGGCGGTCGGTCACCGCGCCGGTGGTGCCGTTCCAGAACACATACCCGCCCTGGAAGTTGTTCTGCCGTCCACCGGAGACGGAGAACTCGTCCGTCGTCGGGTACCTCAGGTAGGACTTCTCCCACCCGAGGGCTTCCCAGCGCAACCGGATCGCGCCGTAGATCGCGTGCGAGTCGGTCTGCGCCGTCCAGTAGACCGAGGCGCCCTTGGTGAAGTGGTTGTAGCGGCCGACGCCGTCGGGGGTCGCGGTCTCGTCGGTCGACGGGTACCCGAGGGGTCCCTTCTCCCAGTCGAGTTCCTCCCACTTCACGCGGTTACGTCCCCAGATCGCCTTGGCGTCGGTCTGTGGCGTCCAATAGATCGACGCCTTCTTGCTGAAGTGGTTGTACCAGCCCGTGCCGTCCGGGGTCGCGGTCTCGTCGGTCGACGGGTACCCGAGGGGCCCCTTCTCCCAGTCGAGCGCGGCCCACTTCTGCCGGATCCTGCCGTAGATCGTGTGCGCCCCGGTTTCGCCGGTGTAGTAGATCGACGCCTGCAGGACGCCGGGCCACGGCGGGAAGTGGTTGTACCGGCCGACACCGTCCGGAGTGGACTGTTCGTCGGTCGCGGGCGGACCGAACTTCACGTGCCCGCCGGCGGCGAGGTACTTCTTGAGGATCTCGCCCTCGATCTGCTTCACGCCCGTGTCCTTCGACCAGTACAGCCGTCCGCGCTCGTAGGTGCGGAAGCGGACCGTGCCGTCGACGGCCTCGGGCGCGGTCGGCGCGCCGAGTCGTTGCGCCAGCGCGGGTTCGTCGCGGTAGCGCTTGTCGATCGGGGTGATGTAGTTCGCCGTGATCGTCTGGTCGGCGGCGCCCATGGTGATGCTGGTCAACCGCTCGGTGGCCCCGGTGGACCAGCCGGTGAAGGTCGACGCGCCGTCCGCGGCGATCTCGGCCGCCTGGATCTCCACGGTCGCGCCTTCGACCACCATCGCCGAAGCGGCCCCGCCTTCCGGCGTGATGCCGAGCGCCGCGGCGACGTTGCCGGTCAGGGTCAGGCGGTGTTCGCGAGGCTTCGCGACATAGGTCTTCGAGACCGTGACCCCGGCGCTGTCGGTCGCCGACGCGGTGAACTCCAGGTTGGAGTCCGTGTGGTCGGTGAACGGCATGGCGAACTCGGGGCCGGTGCCGCTTTCGGCCGGATGCGCGTGGCAGACCGCGTTCTCCGGGCAATGCCGGACCAGGGTGGTCCAGGTGACCGGGAGTGCGCCGTCCTCGGTGTCGGTCACGGTCGCACCGACCTTGACCTCCTCGCCGACCGCGAACAGGCTGCCGCCCGGGTCGGTCATGGTCAGCTTCGGCGAGTGGTTCCCGGGTGCCACGGCGATATCCGTGCTCCCGGACGCCTGCAGGCCGTCCCTCACCGTCAGTTTGGCGGTGAACTTCTCGGTCCCGGCCGCGTAGGTGTGGCTGACCTTCGCCCCGGTGCCGGTGGTGCCGTCGCCGAAGTCCCACGCGTAGGTCAGCTGGTCACCGTCGAAGTCGTACGAACCGCTGCCGTCGAAGGAGACCGTGCGGGTTTCGGGGTTCGTCTCGGAAGTGGCGACCGCGACCGGTGCCTTGTTCCCGGTGGTGTAGCTGAGCCGCCGCAACAGGCCGGTGTAGATGTCCGCGTAGACGATGTCGCCGTTGGCCGCGGCGGCGAATTTGACCGGACCGCCGATACCGGTGAACTTCGGCGGCGTCTCCTGCGGGCGGACGACCCGGCCCTGTGTGTCGTACTTGGCCGTCCACAGCTTCTGCGTGGCGTAGTCGCCGAAGAAGTACGCACCCCGGTATTCCTCCGGGTACGACTCTCCATTGTAGACAATGCCGCCGGTGACGCTGTTGCCGTTGTCGGGGCCCTGGCCGTGCAGTATCGCCAGCATCGGCGGGGTGTTCACGACCGAAGCGCACTGCGGCATCGCGGAGAAACCGTCGGACGGCCGGTTGGCCTCGAAGCACGGCCAACCGTGGTTCGCGCCCTTCTGGACGAAGTTGACCTCTTCCCAGGTGCCCCAGCCGACGTCGCCGACCACCGGCAGACCGGTGCTGGCGTCGATGCTGAACCGGAACGGGCTGCGGAAACCGCTGGCGAACACCTTGGAGCGCATCGAGGTCGGGCTTGCGGCGGTGTAGTACGGGTTGTCCGGCACACCGGCGCCGTCGGTGGTGATGTGGAAGATCTTGCCGAAGATCTTGTCGAGGTCGTACACGTTGAGCGCGAACGGGTCCGCCGCACCCTGGAAGCGGGCGCTGTCGCCGGTCGAGACCCACACCGTGCCGTCGGGGGCGGCCACGACACCGGTGATGCCGTGGACGTCGGTGTTGCCGGGGCTTTCGATGAGGATCTTCTCCCCGGTCAAACCGGTCGGCTCCGTGGTGCCGGACACCGTCCAGCTCGACGCCCTCAGCAGGAAGCCGCCACTGGCCTGGCTCACCGCGCGGGCGGTGTAGATCTTGCGCGAAGTCGCGAAGTCGGGCGCGATCGCGATACCGGTCAGGCCCAGGTCGCCGGAGGTCCGGACGTCGGTCAGGTTCGCGATCTCCCGGATCTGCCCGGTGGTGGAGATCCAGGCGATCTTGCCCGCCTTCCCCGTGGTCAGGATCGAGCCGTCGGGCAGGTAGGCGAAGTCGGTCAGGTCGTACGGAGCCTGCCCGCTCTGCTGGTCACGCAGGACGAAGCCGGGCGGCAACGTGGCCGCCGCGGACGCCGAAGTGGACGTCAACGGCACCAGCAAGGTCGCCAGTAGCACCGTCACGACGGCGTGACAGAGCGCACGGAATCTCGAAGGCATGCAAGGGCCCCTTTCCCCAGTCGAACGTCTCATCGACGGGGCTCACGCGGACATTTCACACTTTCGAGTGGCTTGACCGAACTGTGATCACCACCGTCGGTCGATCACCTGGCCCGTGGTCCGGTTCCAGGTGACGTAGCCGCCCTGGAAGCTGTTCTGCCGTCCGATGGGGATGCCGAACTCGTCCGTCGTCGGGTAACGCAGGTACGACCGCTCCCAGCCGAGCGCGGCCCAGCGCTGCCGGATCGCCCCGTAGACGGCGTGCGAGTCGGTGGCCATCGTCCAGTAGATCGAGCCGGCCTTCGTGAAGTGGTTGTACCGGCCGACGCCGTCGGGGGTGCTCGTCTCGTCGGTGGCCGGGTATCCCATCGGTCCGCGCTCCCAGTCCAGCGCCTCCCACCGGACGCGGATGCGGCCCCAGATCGCGCGCGCGTCCGTCTGCGGGGTGTAGTAGATCGACGCCTTCTTGCTGAAGTGGTTGTAGCGGCCGACGCCGTCCGGTGTGCCCGTCTCGTCGGTGGCCGGGTAACCCAGCGGCCCGCGCTCCCAGCCGAGCGCCGCCCACTTGACCCGGATCCGCCCGTACACCGCGTGCGCGCCGGTCGACGGGGTCCAGTAGATCGACGACTGCATCGGACCAGGCCGGTGCGGGAAGTGGTTGTACCGGCCGACGCCGTCCGGCGTGGCGGTCTCGTCGGTCGCGGGCGGCCCGAACATCCGGTGCCCGCCCAGCGCGAGGTACCTCGCCAGGATCTGGCCCTCCATCTGCTTCACACCGGTCTCGGCGCTCCAGTAGAGCCTGCCGTTCGTGTACGGCCGGTAGCGCACGGGCCCGTCGGTGACCTCCGGCCCGACGGGCACGCCGAGCCGTTGCCGCAGCGCGGGTTCCGCCTGGTAGCGCCGGTCGATCGGGGTGAGGTAGTTCGCGGTCAGGGTCAGGTCGCCCGCTGGGGCGGTGACGGTCACCGTGCGTGTGGTCCGCCCGTCGGACCAGTTCGCGAACGTCGAAACGCCGTCCGCGGCGACCTCCTCCGCCACGACCTCGAACGTCGCGCCCTCGGTCACCATCGCGGTGTTGACCCCGCCCTCCGCCGGGATGCTCAGCGCCGCGGGGACGGTGGAGGTCAGGGTCAACCGGTGCTCACGTGGCATCGCGACGTAGGTCCTGCTCGCCGTCACCCCGGCGCTGTCGGTCACCGTCGCGGTGATCTCGACGCGGGAGTCCTGGTGATCGGTGAAGGGCACGGTGAAAACCGGCCCGCCGCCCGGCGAACCGGGATGCGCGTGGCAGGTCGCCTCCTCCGGGCAATGGCGGATCAGCGTCGTCCACGCGACCGGCAGCGCACCGTCCTCGGCGTCGGTGGCCGTCACCTCGGCGCCGACCGGTTCCCCGACGGCGAACGTCCGCGAACCGGGATCCGTCATCGCGAGTTCCGGCGAATGGTTGCCCGGCACCACGACGACGTCGGCGCTCGCGGACGCGCCGAGCCGATCGGTGACGGTGAGGCGCGCTGTCGCCCGCTCGACCTCGGCGCCGTAGGAATGGGTCACGCGGACACCGGTCTGGCTCGTGCCGTCGCCGAAATCCCAGTGGTACGTCAGCGGATCGCCGTCGAAATCGTAGGAGCCGGCGCCGTCGAAGGTCACCGTCCTCGTCGACGGCTCGGTGTTCGACGCCGCCACCGCGACCGGCTCCGCGTTCGTCCCCGGATAGCTGAGCCGACGCAGGTTCCCGGTGTGGATGTCGGCGAAGACGATGTCGCCGTTGGCCGCGGCCGCGAACTTGACCGGCCCGCCGACGCCGGTGAACTTCGGCGGCCGCTCGGGCGCGCGGACGAGCCTGCCCTGGCTGTCGTACGTCATCGTCCAGATCTTCTGCGTGACGTAGTCCCCGAAGAAGAACGCGCCCCGGTATTCGTCCGGATAGGACGATCCACTGTAGACGATCCCCGCGGTGACGCTGTTCCCTTCGTCGGCACCGGAACCGTGGTGGTACGCGGTGACCGGCGGCGTGTTGACCACTCCCGCGCAACCCGCGAGGCCGGAATACCCCGGCGTGGGGGCGTTTCCTTCCCAGCAGGGCCAGGCGTGGTTCGCCCCCGGTCGCACGACGTCCACCTCTTCCCAGGTGTTCCAGCCGACGTCCCCGACGACAGGAAGGCCGAGCCGCGGGTCCAGGGAAAACCGGAACGGGCTGCGGTAACCGCTGGAGAAGACCTTGGACCGATTGGCGTTCGGCGCGGCGGCGGAGTAGTACGGATTGCCGGGGACGCCGGCGCCGTCCGGGGTGACGTGCAGGATCTTGCCGTAGAGCTGATCGAGGTCGAGCGAGCGCAGCGCGCCGGGGTCCATCCTGGTGAAGTCGGCGGCGTCGCCGATGGAGATCCACAAGGTCCCGTCGGGTGCCGCGACGAGCCCGCTGATGCCGTGGACGTCGTGGAACCCGGGAAGGTCGACGAGCACTCGTTCGTTCGCGAGACCCGTGGGGACGTCCGTGCCGGTCACCGTCCAGCGCGCCACCCGCATGGTGAACGCGCCGCCGCCCGTGTCGAACGACCACGTGAGGTAGATCTGGCGCGAGGTGGCGAAATCCGGCGCGACGGCCAGCCCGACGAGACCGAGGTCCCCGTCATCGTGGACGGGAAGGTTCGCGATCGTCCGCGCCGGACCGACGGCGGGCACCCAGGCGAGCTTGCCGCTCTTGCCGGTGCTGAGCACCGAACCGTCCGGCAGATAAGCGAAATCGGTCAGGTCGAACGCGGCTTGACCGCTCGGCTGGTCACGCAGGACGAAACCGGAGGGCAGGGTGGGCGCCGCGGTCGCTTCCGGTGCGCCCACCCAGCCCGGGAGAAGAAGGATTGAAACCGACAGTGCGACAAGTATGCGAGTGAGTGCCCTGCTCGGCTTCATCGGCGCTTCCCCATTTCCGGCGTGTCATGACACGTCGCCGGAGGCGGGGAAGTCATTGCCCTCAGGGGCTTTCGTTTATGTCAAAGCAATCGAACCGAAATGATCGTCACGCGGTGGAGCGGTCAGGCCACGACCTGTACGACGCCACCCTTCTGCAGCATCGTGAAGTACTTCTGCGAAGCCGCCGCCGACAGGTGGATGCAGCCGTGCGAGTACACCGAGAGGCTGCCCGTGTGGAAAGCGATACCCGGCAGGAAGAACACGGAGTTCGGCATCGGCGCGTCGAACTGCTTCGAGTGGTAGTTCTTGACCTTGGCCGAAACGTGGAAGACGCCCGTCGGCGTGGCGTACCCCTTCTTGCCGGGCAGCTGCTTGACGGGGCCGTAGACGACCTTGCCGTCCTGCAGCAGCCACGTCTTCAGCGCGGAAAGGTCCACGCAGGCGCTCACGCCCGGCGAGGCCAGCGCGGCCTTGCAGGGAACGTCGGCGGCGTTCGCGGCGGGCTTGGGCGCCGGCTTCGGCGTGGGTTTCGGCGTCGGCTTGGGCTTCGAAGTCGTCGGCTTCGGCGTGGAACTGGAGCTGCTCGGCGTCGGCGTCGGCGTCGGCGAAGACGTGGCAGGCGCGGACGTGGTCGTGGTCCCGCCCGCCGGGTCGCCCTGAGCGACGGCCCCGCCGCCGGGCGCGCCGCCGCCCGCGTCGCCGGAACACGCGGTCAACACCAGCGCGGTGGCCAGTGCGGTCACCCCAACCAGGAACTTCTTCACGACCCGTACCCCCGTTTGCCCGTAGTCCGTCCGACATGGGTAAAGACGGAGCTCACCCGTCCGGGGTTGTTGATCGGAAGGTCACGATCACGTCTCAGGGCACGCGGCCGACGACCCGCGCGTACATCCGGCCCGGATTGGCGCCTTCGTCCAGATATCCGGGCAGCGGCGGCAGCTCCCGCGCGAACCCGGCCAGCCTGCCGAACAGTTCGTTCGCGTCCACGGGACGCCGTTCCGGGTTCTTCTCCAGGAGGTCCGCGAGCAGGTCGTTCAGTCCACGCGGGGCACCGTCCACTTCGGCCGGGCTCTCCTTGACCTGTTTCTCGAACACCGCGTACGCCGTGGGCCCGGTGAACAGCTGCCTGCCGGTCAGCATTTCGTGCAGTACGCAGCCCAGCGCGTACAGGTCGCTGCGCGGTCCGGCGATTCCCCGCTGGATCTGCTCGGGCGCCATGTACGCGGGGGTGCCCAGGATCTGCCCGGCGCGGGTGAACTGGGCGACGTCGGTCTCGCGCAGCATCGCGAGGCCGAAGTCGAGCACCTTCACGCTGCCGTCGGGGCACAGCATCAGGTTGGTGGGTTTGAGATCGCGGTGGCAGATGGACAACGCGTGCGCGGCGGACAGCACGGCGCAGGCCTGCGCGGCGATCGCGGCCGCCCACGGCACCGGCAGCGGGCCGTGTTCGGCGGCGAGATCGGCGACGGTCACGCCTTCGATGAACTGCATGACCTGGTACAACCGCTCGTCGTAGGTGCCGAAGTCGTACAGCGTCGGCGCGCCCGCGTGTTCCAGGGTCGCGAGGATCCGCGCCTCGCGGATGAACCGCTGTTCGAGTTCGGCGTCGGGACCGCCGGGAAGCCCGAGGAACTTCACCGCCACGCGGCGGCCGAGATGCCGGTCGTGGCCGGCGTAGACCGCGCCCATCCCACCCCTGCCGAGCGGCAGCTCGTCGAGTTCGTAACGGTCCGCGATCAGCACCTAGTTCTCCGGCTTGAGCTGGCCCTCAGTCAGTCCCGTCAAGCCTAGCCTCACCAGTTCCAGGCCCGATTCCGCCGCCTCGCGCAAGGCGGCCTCGAAGGCGGCGAGCCGGGTGAACGCCTCCCCGTGGGCGCGCTGCGCTTCGATCGGCAGGCGCGGGATCCGGGTGCGCTTGAGGTCGATCCTGGTCGAGGAGGTCGGGGCGATCTGCCCCGCCGCGCGCAGGCATCCGGCGAGGAACGCGGCGTCCAGCCGTTCGGGATCGGTGCGGTACCTCGACATCGTCGGCTCGGCCGCGACCGTCTCTCCACTGTGGACATGAGCGGGCACGGAGGGCGACGCGACGACGTCGCCTTCTTCCACCGATTCCGGCACGGTGAGCACGCCGGACTTCAGCAGCTCGCCGATCGTGACGAACGAGGGCTTCTCGTCGGAGACCGCCAGCGACGGCAGTTCCGGCCGGATCGCCTCGAAACACCTTCGGACTTCGAGGAAGGCCTCGCCCGCGTGTTCGTCCCGATCCTGGTACCGCGCGGGGGAAAGGTCGATCTCCTCGTCGAGCAGATCGATGATCCGCACCGCGCCCGGCACCTCGGCGCCGCGCAGGTGCTCCCGCCACTGTTCCTCCACAGTGGACGGATCGGCCAGCAGGAGCACCCTGGACGGCGGCCGCTCCCCGGGCTCCGGCCGCCGCAGCAGCCAGAGATCCGCCCCGCCGACCGTGACCACGGCACGCAAAGCCCCGGCCCGCAGCAAATTCCCGCGGATCCGCCGTCCGGTGCGGCGTCCGGCGGCGGCGGGCGGCATGCGGATCGCGACCAGCCCGCCGGGTTTCACATGCGCGAGACAGTGCTGCACCCAGGCCAGTTCCGGCTCGCCGCGCGGCGGCTGGCCGTACACCCAGCGTGGGTCGCCGACGAGTTCGTCGTAGCCCCATTCCCGTTCGTTGAACGGCGGATCGCAGACGACGGTGTCCGCGAGAACCCCCTCGTAGGAGTCCATCGACAGGGCGTCCGCCCCGTACATCTCCATGTCCGCGCCCGCGAGCAGCAGCCGGTGCGCCGCGATGCACGAGGTCGCCGGATCGTCGACCTGGCCGAGCAGCCGGGTCCCGCCGGAGGCGAGCAGCAGCGTCCCGAGTCCGCACGCGGGGTCGAGCACCACGCCGGGTGCGGGACCGATGAGCCGGGACATCAACGCGGCCACCGGTCCCGCGGTGACGGACAGCTGCCGGGAGTGCGCCTCGACGTAGCGTTCGCACAGGAACTCGTAGGCCTCGCGCGCGCCTCGCTCGGCGGCGAACCGGTCCAGCAGTTCGAGCAGCTCGGCGTCGTCGTAACGCGGCGAAAAGGTCCACGCATGCCGCCGCGAAAGGTACGACCCCACCCTGCCGACCCGGTCGCCGAGCGCCAGGTCGTCGCCGAGGTTCCGTAGCCGCTGCCAGATCCGGTCCCCGAGCGAGATCTCGACCGGCTTCCCCCGCTCACGCAGCCACTTTTCGACGGCGACCAGGGAAAAGAAGGGGCTCGACGCCGTCCCGCCGACAGGCGGCGGAAAATCGCCGTAACGTCGGCGCCAGTTGCTGACGGCGGCGCGGCCGACGCCGGCGATCCGCGCGATGTCCGCCGCGGTGACGGTGGCTTGCTCCTCCATCGCCGCATCGTAACCGACAGCCGACTATTCCAACCCTTTGTTTGTGAACTCAGTACACAGCTGCTTTACTGGGATCCATGAGGTACACCCTTCGGTACGCCGCCGGCTCGGACGTCGGACGGCGGCGCCAGGTCAACCAGGACTCGGTCTACGCCAGCACCAGGATGCTGGCCGTCGCCGACGGCATCGGCGGCCAGCCGCACGGCGAGGTGGCCAGCGCCGAGGCGGTGGGTGTCCTGTCCCGGCTCGACAAGGACCTCCGCGGCTTCGACCTCGCGGACGTCGACCTGGTCGAGGTACTCTCCGGCGGCCTTCGAGCCATCGACGACCGGCTCGCCGCGACGGCAGAGCAGGAGCCCGAGACGCGGGGCATGGGCACCACCCTGACGACAGTGCTGTTCGACGGCTCTCACTTCACCGCCGCCCACATCGGCGACTCGAAGGGCTACCTCCTCCGCGGCGGCACGCTTCAGCGCTTCACCCGCGATCACACGCTCGCGCAGGCCCTCGCGGACGACGGGCGCATCGACCCGTCGGAGGTCGAGGGACACCCTCGCGGCTCGCTGTTGATGAAGGCGCTCTTGAGCACCGGCAGCGGCGAAGCGGACATCTGGACCTTCGACGCCGCGCCCGGAGACCGTCTCCTGCTGTGCTCGGACGGGTTAACGGCAACGGTTGTCGAAACCGTTATCAAGGACGTCCTGGGGGCCTTCCAAGATCCCGCCGAGACCGTCCCGAGGCTGATCGACCTGGCCAACGAAGGCGGCGGACCGGACAACATCACCTGCGTCGTGGCCGACGTTGTCGACACCACCGTCCCCGCGCCCACTTGAGCCGCAAACGCAGGTCAGACCCGCCTTCGCGGGGGCGAAAGGGCATCCGGTAAAGTTCTCCACGGAGGATTGGCCGAGCGGCCTAAGGCGCACGCTTGGAAAGCGTGTTGGGTTCACGCCCTCGCAGGTTCGAATCCTGTATCCTCCGCCGTCAGCAAGGCCCCGGACGTTCCGACGTCCGGGGCCTTGTTGATTACTTAGCAGGACCTTCACTTAACAGAGTCAGTTGATCACGCTAAGTTTAATAGTGGTCGTTCCAGCCCCCCGACGTTCCAAGGGAGTCCGCCAAAATGGCCGGAGTCGAAGAGATCCGCGCTGGTATCGCGCTCGCGAACGAGAAGGCATCCGCGAGCATCGCCGCACTTCAGCAGGCAGCGCAGTCTCTCGAAGAAGCCCAGCTTTCGCTTTCCCAGGCCACCCAGGGCAGCACCCAGCACGAGGTGAGCCAGGCACACGGGCTCCTCGCCGAGGCCCTGCAGGGCATCACCGGCATGCAGAGCACCATCCAGGCGGGCATCTCGTCGGCCGAGTCGTACTCGACCCGTCTCTGACATGTACCTCGAGGAGCTGCACCAGCTGCTGACGGCGGTCCAAACCGGCCTCGCCGACGGACGCGCCCACGCCGAGCGGGCCAGAAGCCTGCTCGAAGAGTCCCGGCGCGCCATAGTGGAACCCCAGGCCCAAGCCGTGCCCTGGGTGCCGCCGCAGCTGGCGCAGGCCGACGAGGGAATGGAAAACCTCCTGACGCGCCTTTCCGCCGCTGACGACCTGGTCAGCGGTTACCAATCCCGCCTCTGAGATCGGCGAGCCGGTATGGGCAGCAAAGCGAGTGAACAGCGCAACCGCGTCGTTACGGCGCTGGAGCGGGTCCGGCACCAGATCGGCCTCGTCCTCGGCGCCGCCGCCGGTGCCCGCCAGGCCGCCGAGGCGGAGCTGGCCAAACTGGAACTGGAACAGCACATAGTCCGGGTGGGGATGAACAACTCCACCTCGGAGCAGCACGCCGAATGGTCCCGGCATCCCGCCGCGAACGAGGTGTTCGGCCTGCTCGGCAGCGTGCGCGGCCAGTTCTACGCGGACTGGGAAGCGGGCCCGAACGCCCTGCGCGAACTCGTCGCGCACAACGCGCCGGGGCCCGCGAGCCAGCCGCCGGGCAACTGGCTCGGCCGCGTCGGCGGGAACCCCGGCATCACCGCGCCGGGACTGTGGCGCGTCGGCTCGGCGACCGTTTCGGGCAAGGACGTCCCGCGCACGTTCGACGTCGCGGTTCCCCTGCTCGACGAGTCGCACCTGTCCATCACGTCGGCGCCCAAGACCAGGGCCGCGGTGGACGGCATCGTGCAGAACCTGCTGATGCGGATCCTGAGCACGTTCGAACCCGGCGCGGTGCGCGTCCACCTGTGGGATGTCGGGCAGCTGACCGCGATCCTTCCCGACCTGTACCCGCTGAGCCGCACGAGCGCGCTCACGCTGTACGACCCGGGACGGCTCGAAGACCTCCTCGACGAGCTGGCGGGCCACATCCGCCGCATCCACGCGACCGGGATGCAGGCGGGGCACACGTCGCTGAGGGAGATCCGGCGGGCGAGCGGCCAGCGCGTCGAACCGTTCCGCGTCGCGGTGCTGTACGGCAACGGCGAGACCCTCGAACCGGAGCGCGCCCGCGAACTGAAACGAGTCGCCACCGGGGCGCTCGCGGCCGGGATCTGCCTGATCCTGATCGACGTGCCGACCATGCTGTCGACGTCGGTCGAATCGCTGAGCCTGCACGACGAGCGGCGCGCGAAGAGCAGCATGACCGGCCCCGACCTGGTCGTCGACCTCGACCCGCCGATGCCGTCCGGGCAGGTCATCCGCGCCGCCGGGCGGATCGCCGAGGCGCTGATCGCCAAACAGGGCGGGCCCCGCGCGTTCACCGACCTCCTGCCGACCGAGCTGGGCAAGGAGAGCTCGGCGCGCGAGCTGCGGGCACCGGTCGGGTTCTTCGAGGGCGAGCCGGTGGAGGTCGTCATCGGTGACGCCAGCCCGCACGTGCTCATCGGCGGTCCGAGCGGTTCGGGTAAGACGAACTTCCTGTACTCGCTGCTCGGCAGCCTCGCGGCCAGGTACTCGCCGGACGAGCTCGCGCTGTACCTGCTGGACTTCAAGGAGGGCGTGTCGTTCGCCGGACTCGCGCCGGGGCGGCGGGACGCCAGCTGGCTGCCGCACGCCAAGCTCATCGGGGTCAACGTCAACACCGACCGCGAGTTCGGCCTGGCGCTGCTGCGGTTCCTCGCCGACGAGCTGCGCCGCCGGTCCGCCGCGGCGAAACTGCACGAGGTCACCAACCTCGCGGACCTGCGCGAACAGGACCCCGGCGGGCACTGGCCGCGGATCGTCGCGGTGATCGACGAATTCCAGTACCTGTTCGCCGGCCGCGACGGCGTGACGGCGACCGCGACCCAGCTGCTGGAGGACATCGCGCGGCGAGGCCGGTCTCAGGGCATCCACCTGGTGCTGGCGAGCCAGGACGTCGCCGGGATCGAGGCCTTCTGGGGCAAACCGGCGGTGTTCGAGCAGTGCACGCTGCGGATCGCGATGCCGAAGGCGCGGCGCGTGCTGGCCGAGACCAACAACGCGGCCGTCTCCGCGCCGAAGTGGCACGCGGTGATCAACCACGATTCCGGGGTGGCGCACGGGAACCAGCTCGCCCACGTACCGGACGCGAGCACCAAGGACGTCTTCAACAAACTGCAGCACCGGCTCTGGGAGCAGTACGCGGAGTCGTTCAAGCGGCCCCGGCTGTTCGACGGGGCGCATTCCCCTGTGCTGGAACAGTTCCCGGCGTTCGCCGACCTGAAGCCGACGGATCGGCCGCGGGCGCTGCTCGGCCAGTCCATCGACGTCGACGAGGCCGCCTGCGGGGTCGAGCTGCCGAAGGCACCGGGACGCAACGTCGCCGTCCTCGGCGCGGCCACCGCGGAAGCACTGTCCATCATGGACTCCGCCGCTCGATCGCTGGCTCGCCAGTATCACTGCGGGTCGGTGGAGTTCGTGCTCTCGTGCCCCATCGAAGCGTCCGTCCCCGCGGTGGCCGAACTCGCCGAGCGGCTGCGCGCGGAGGGACACCAGGCCACCCTTGTCGACGATTTACCCGCCCGGGTAATCGATATCGCGGAAAATCTGTCCTCTTTGGACAAAGCTCAGGTTCTGCTGCTGTACGGCGTCGACGCGTCGATCCCCGCGCTGGAGGCGAAGGCACCCGGACAGCTCAAGAGCGGTCTGGATCAGCTGCGGGTGCTGCTGAAGCAGGGCCCGACACACGGCGTTCACACCATCGGCTGGTGGCGCAGCATCGCCCGGCTGAAGGACACTCTCGGTTTCGCGGGCACGGACGACATCGGGACCTGGGCGGCGTTGGACGTCCAGGGCAACGAACTGTCGCCGTTCGCCGCCGGCCAGGTCGTGCACTGGTCACCGCGACCGGGCCGGGCGCTGTTCTTCGACCGCACCACCCACGGCGCCCCCGAGGTGATCATCCCGTTCCAGCGTCCGGAAGGGCTTCTCGATGGATGACGGCATCACCGCGGCCATGCGGTACAAGGAGATCGTCGGCCTGGCGCGCGCTTCGGCGGAGAACCTCCGCAACTGGGAGATCGGCCGCGCGGACGAACTGGAGGCCCGGCTCGCCGAGGCGCACCAGGCCGTCGCGGACGCCGCCGAACGCGAGCAACGCGCCGTCGACCGGTGCACGCGCTGGTGGAAAATGGCGCAGCACAACGTCGAAGGGCTCTCGTGGCTGCCCGAAGACGAGGACCCGAAACCGGTGCCGACCGCGCGGCCCGGGTACCTGGAGAAGTACCTGGAAGAGGTCAAGCCGAGCTACCAGGAACTCGTGCAGGCGGTACTTTCCCTGGGCTGGCGCGCGAAGCGCTCCTGATCACGCGAGTAACGCCCGAGCACGGCGGCGGTGTCGCCACACACGACCACCAGGCGGGCACGAGCCACCGCCGCGTAGTGAAGGCCTCCTTCACTACCGTCAGGGTAGGCAAGGAGGCCTTCACGGACTCCTGACACCGCGACCGTCCCCTGCCCGCGACGGTCGCGGTCCTAGGTACATGAAGGCCCCTTCCTGTACTTAGGCGCAAGGAAGGGGCCTTCAGGTACTTTCGCGGGCTACGCGCCCCGGCACGTATGCTCACCGCCGGATCACTACAGCTTGCCGAGCACCTTCTCCAGGTAGTCCGCCAAGTCGTAAAACGCGTCCTGGACCGGGTTGCCGGCACTCGGCCGGAACCGCAGCACCTGCGGGTCGTGGTCGCTAGCCTGCTTCGCGAACTCCGCGTTCAGGTGGACGACGTCGTAGTCGAGCCCGCGCGGCGCCTTCGACGCCAGGATGTGGTCCAGCACCTGCGACTGCCCCTCGAAAACGTAGCTGTACCGCTCGTTCTCGGGCAGCGACGCGATGAGGTCCTTCAGCGCGCCACCGGCGGTCAGCGTCTGCACGGCGGGCGAGAACGGGTAGTCGTTGATGTCACCGGCGACCACGATGTTCGCGTTCTTGTCCGACGTGAGCAGCTTGTCGACGAAGCCGCGGAGCACGGTCGCCTGCTTGGCCCGCTGCACCTCGGAACTCCGGACCGGCGGCTGGTTGCGGCCGTGGGCCGGCTGGTCGCCACCCTTGGAGTTGAAGTGGTTCGCGATGACGAACACGGTGCGGCCCTTGAAGACGAACTCGCCGACCAGCGGCTTGCGGCTGGATTCCCACGCCTCGTTCCCGGGCTCGACGCGGCCGGGCGAGACGGTGAGGTGGGTCTTGCCGCGCTCCTTGACCACGCCGACCGGAGTGGTCGCGTCGCCGCCCTTGCGGTCCACAAAGGACACCCGCGCCGGGTTGAACAGGAAGCCGACGCGGATGTTGCCGCCCGGCTGGCCGCCGTCCTTGCCGTTCTCCGGGTCGATCTGACGCCACTCGTAACGCGGGCCGCCGGCGGCGACGATCACGTCGACGAACTTCTGCAACGTCCGGTCCGCGGCGACGGTGCCGTCGTTCGCCGGCCCGTTGTTGTCCTGGATCTCCTCCAGGTTCAGGATGTCCGGCTTCGCCAGGTTGCCGGCGATGGCCTTGGCCAGCTCGCCGAACTTCTCCGCACTGTCCATAGCGGACAGATTCTCGACGTTGTAGGTCGCCACGGAAAGCTCACCACTGCGCTGCGCACGGGTGCTCTCGCGCTGCAACCCGTTGTCCTTGGCGGCGCCCAGCTTCGTCGCGAACAGCGTGTAGCCGCCGAAGTTGCTGTACTCGACCGGGCCGGAGGTCTCGCCGGTGAGCACGTCGCCGGTGTTGACCTTCGGGAACGGCTGCTGGGCGAACGGGATCAGCGACGCGACCTTGAGCACGCCGGTGTTGAGCCGGTCGTAGTCCAGGTACACCGCGCCGCCGCGGACGCTGGGGTTCTGCTTCGGCTTGGTGGTCACGTAAAGCTCGTTGTACGACGACGTCGGGCCGACGACGCGCGCGTCGGAGACGCTGACGATCTCGCTCTCGTGCGTCTCCCAGAAGTCCAGCGAGTACTTCGCGGGCTCCAGCGGCAACGGCTCGATGCTGCCGCCTGGAGCGGGGGCGACGGTGTCCGGGACCGTGTCGGGCGAGACGACGGTCGGGGCGGGCAGGGCGTTCCCGCTCGACTGGACCGTCCATTGTGCACTGGTCAGCTCGGTGAGCGACTGGTACGGCGAGGTCGCGGGAGCGTCCGGGTAGAACTCGCGGACGGTGCCCGCGGCGGTCACCGCGTCGCCGACGGCCACGGCGGGCGTGGTCGAGCCGGTGAAGACGAACAGGCCCTCGCTGGTGCGCGGGTCGGCGTCGGGCGCGGTGTCGGTGATCCAGAACCCGCGCGCCGAACCAAAACTCCGGATCGCGGTGACGACGCCGGTGACCCCGGCGACCTTCCGGTCCTTGAACGGCGAGATCCGGGTGATGCCCTGGATGTCGTGGATCTTGGCGTCGACCGGCGGCGGACCGGTCTCGCCCGGCGTCTCACCCTTGCCGTTGGTCGGGGTGGGCGCGCCTGAGGTGAAGTCCGCGGCGTTGTCGTCGGTGTCCGCGAGCGTCGTGCCCCTGGCGACGGAGGCGGTGTTGGACGGCGCCGGCGCCGCGGAACCCTCGCGGATGACGGCGGCGGCGCCGAAGCCGACCAGATCCTTGATCCGGGTGTCGGCCGCGCAGTCGGCGGCCGTCTTGCAGGTCAGCGCCGTGGTGCCCTGGACGAGCGCGATGGTGCCCGCGGTCGCGGACAGGGCGAGCGAACCGGTGGCGTCCGGTGACGGCAACGCGACCGTGCCGCCCGAGCCCTTCGCCTGCGCGATGAGGTACCGCGCACCCGGCGCGACACTGCCGGCCAGCGGCGTTACCTGCCAGCTGTTCCCCGACGCGGGCGCGTACTGGACGCTGAAGCCGTCGAGGCTCACGGCGGCCGTGCCGCGGTTGGCGAGTTCGACGAAATCGTTGGTCAGCGTGGCGCCCGAATTGCCGCCACCGCCGTAGACCTCGGCGATCACGGCGTCGGCGCTGGGCGCGGCGAGCGCGGCCGGAGCGGAGACGCCGCTCACGACCAGGCCGGAGGCGACGGCCGCGGTCAGGGCCCGTCTCCGGGCGGCACGTCGGGATGTGGTCACGCTGAGTCCCCTTTTCACAAGATCGGTCGAGGCATACTCCCCCGAACAAGTGAAATGAGGAAGACGACAAGACAACGATTCGTCACCGCTAGCCCGTTCGGCCCCTGGTCGCGCCGAGTCCCCGCGTGCGAAGATCAAGCTCCGCCGCCTGTTGCACACCAGGAGGCGTCTTCATGCGCAGACTGCTTTGCGCGCTCATCGCGGCCGGTCTCGTGATCCCGGTTCCCCTGGCGGCCGCCGAACCACCGGAGAAGGCCGCGTTCGAGGTGATGACCCCGGCGAGCACGGTCGCGTCGCGCACCGACCGGCGGCCGAACGCGGGCGGGATCTTCGACCCGGTCGCGCGCAAGACCTTCATCTCGTGGTCCGGCAAGGCCGCGGACACCTACGTCCAGGCCTACGACCACCGGACCGGCGTCTGGACGGCGCCGAAGAAGATCGCCGACGGCGAGTCCGATCCGCACAACTACCCCACGATGCTGCTGGCCGGCGACGGGCATCTGCTGATCTTCCGCGGCATGCACAACACGCGGACCGTGATCAGCCGCGCACCGCTCGCCCATTCTCTCGACGGCACCTGGACCGACGTCGAGGTCCCGGAGGGGGACGCGGCGAGCTATCCGATGCCGGTGAAGACCGTCGACGGCACGCTGTTCCTGTTCTACCGCGAGACCACGAAGGAACTGGATCCGACGGCGGACTCCGACTTCCGCCCGATGAAGTACCTCGTTTCCCGCGACCACGGGAAGACGTGGAAGAACTCCGTGCGGTTGACCGGGAAGCGGTGGGCGTTCGGCTCGCGGGGCCGGGCCGACCACATGGACGAGATCTATGTCGGGCAGCTGCGGTACCTGCCGTCGAGCGGGCGGATCCAGTTCGTCTACACGCTCGCGGGCGGCGGGCCGTCGCAGCACAAGCACGACGCCTACCACCGGAACGTCTACCACCTGTCGTTCGACGTCCGCACCCTGCGCTTCTTCTCCGCCGCGGGCCACGACCTCGGCACGCAGGTCGACGACGCCGAACAGGAGCGGTATCTCAAGGTCGCCGAAACGCCACTCGAACTCCCCGGCGGGCTCAAGTCGCCGGACTACATCCTGCAGGTCGGCACCCAGCGCGACGGCAAACCGTTCGTCACGTGGTTCCAGTTCGACGCCGCGGGCTCGCCGCGCGATTTCGCGGCCGCGTGGAACGGCCGGAACTGGGAGGTGCGAGAGGTCGCGAACGGGCTCCGATTGCGGGAGATCGAACAGCTCAATGGCGGCACTTGGCGCGTTTACGGAACCCGCGACGGAAAACCGGGCATTGAAACGTTCCTGCTCGAGAACGGACGCGTCTGGCGACCGGAAACGGTGATCACCACACCGAAACCGGTCCAGCGCGTCGAAGTGATCACCGGTTTCCGGGACCCGGCCCGCATTCTGGCGACCGGCGCGTCCAGTGCCCGTGACGTCTCCGTGGCCGACGGTGACATTTATGTCGCGGGAGTCCCGCGCAAATAGCCCATTGGTGTTCCGCTGCCTTAAATGAACCTCAAGTCCGGGTACGCCCCGGCATTCCCGGAGCTACCTTTGGCGACGTGAGCGAGGACACAAATCCTCGGCTCGCGTCGCCGGAGGAGGTGTCCGATGAACTGGCTCATCGTCGGTACGGCACTGGTTCTGCTGCTGACCATCGCACTCGCCGTCGATCTGCGCGACCGGAAACGCGGCGGGCGGCAGGTGGCCCATTTCGGCGGAGCGCGGCTCGACGCCATACTGCGCGAAGCCGACATGGCCGATCGGCACACGACCTTCTGACGCTCGCCGGGGAGGGCGAGCAGGGGGAACTGGGGGGCGCACCGCCGGTGCACGGGACCCGTCGGGGGAGGACGGAGCCCGTACACCGGCGGTGTGTCGTTTTCGCCTCGCCCCTCACGAACACCCGGAGCGCCGAAATGAGCCCTCTCGACGGTGTAGGTGACATAGCCGTAGCGTTGATTTAATGGGTGCCATGAGCGATGACACCCTGGCCGTCCTGACCGCGCAGGAGGAGCGCCTGGTCTTCCGCCGGTTCGACAACGAGACCGCGCTGGAGCTGGGCGCTCACCTGCTCGCGGCGGCACGGGACCGCGCACTCCCGGTGACGGTCTCCGTGCGCCGCGGCGGGCAGCGGCTGTTCCACGCGGCGTTGCCGGGCACCTCGGCCGACAACGACGCGTGGATCGACCGCAAGAGCCGCGTCGTCGACCGTTACGGGCACAGTTCGTTCCTCGTCGGTGAGCAGTTCCGCGCGAAGGACACGACGTTCGAAGCCGATTCCCGGCTCGACCCGGATCTCTACGCCGCGCACGGCGGCGTGTTCCCGGTGATCGTCGAGGGCGTGGGCCCGGTCGGCACCGTCGGCGTCTCGGGATTGCCGCAGGCCGAAGATCACGCGTTCGTCGTCGAGCAGCTGGAACTCTTCCTCGCCACGCGGTCCTGAGCGCACCCTCCGACCACTCGTCCCAAGCTTCAGGACACCTGGCCCGTCGACTTCGTCGTGCTACCGTGAGGCGTCACATCATATATCAGATAGGGCATGCCAGTGACCTCCTCTACTCGCTTCGACGAGCGAAAACGGCGGCTGTCCGGGGTCGTGGCCATCCCGGTGACCCCGTTCGACGCCGACGGCGCCGTGGATCCGGACGCCTACGCGAAACTGGTGGACCGGGTGATCGACGGCGGGGTCGGCGTCGTGACACCGAACGGGAACACCGGCGAGTTCTACGCGCTGGACGAGGCCGAGACCCGGCACTGTCTCGAACTGACGGTCAAGGCCGCGGCGGGCCGGGCGAGCGTGGTCGCCGGGGTCGGGCACGACGTCCGGACGGCGATCGGCGCGGCGCGGCACGCCGGGGAAGCGGGCGCGGATCTGATCATGATCCATCAGCCGGTGCATCCGTACGTCTCCGCGGAGGGCTGGGTCGAGTACCACCGCGCCATCGCGGCGGCGGTTCCGGAGCTGGGTGTCGTGCCGTACGTGCGTGACCCGCGGATCGAAGGCGAGCGGCTGGCCAAGCTCGCCGACGCCGCGGAAAACGTCATCGGGGTGAAGTACGCGGTGCCGGATCCGGCGCGGTTCGCCGCGGTGGCACGGGACGCGGGAATCGATCGCTTCACGTGGATCGCCGGGCTGGCGGAGCTGTCGGCGCCGGGCTACTTCGCCGTCGGCGCGACCGGGTTCACGTCGGGCTTGGTGAACGTCGCGCCGTCGCTCTCGCTGGAGATGTTCCGCGCGCTGCGCGACGGGGACTTCCGCGGCGCGATGGTTCGCTGGGAACGCGTCCGTCCGTTCGAGGAGTCACGGGCCGCGGACGGTAACGCCAACAACGTGAGCGTGGTGAAGGAAGCTTTGGCACAGCTGGGTTTGTGCCGCCCCGACGTCCGCCCGCCGAGCCGAGCGCTGACCGGCGCGGAACGGGAGCTGGTCTCCGCGACGCTGGCGGGCTGGGGCCTTTTCTGACCGTGTCCGCGCCCGCTGGGGCGAGATCGGANAACGATCCGGCGGTCACGGTGCACGGTTTCCCGTTCCTGACCCAGGCCCTTTCCGGTGACTACAGTCACATCACGATCAACGCCCAGGGCGTCGCCGTTCCGCCGAGGCTGCGGGACGTGGACTTCAACGCCGACATGAGCGACGTCACGGCCCCGCTGTCGGATCTGACGTCCGGCAACACGAAGTCGATCGTCATCGGCACGCTCAAGGGCGAGGTGACGATCAAGGCCGCGGACATCGCGCGGCAGGCACCGCTGGACAAGATCGAGAACCTGAAGATCGAGCCCGTCACCGAGGACTATGTCCGCAACGGCGACAGCGGGCAGGGCGAGACGAAGCCGACCGCGACGAACGAGAACGGCGAGCCGGTCGACACCGCCAGCACCGGGATCCGGGTTTCGGGCAACGTCCAGATCGCCGGGCAGAAGGTGGAGATCTTCTGCTTCGCGATGATCGAACTGGACGGGCAGAAGATCCGTCTCGAACCGAAGCGGCTCCAGTTCGGGAATGACAAGGAGACCACCGTCGTTCCCCAGGCAGTACAGGACGCGCTGCTGCCGAACTTCAACGCAACCATCGACACCGGCGCGATGCCGTTCTCGGTGACCCCGACGTCGGTGCGCGTGAACAGCGGCTCGGTGACCATCAAGGGTGAAGGCAAGAACGTCGCCTTCAGCGGAGCGAAGCCCCAGGGGTGATCTGCGAATGACCGGAGTGTGGGTGCTGCTGGGCGTCCTCGTGCTCGGCGGGGTCGCTGGCGCGCTGTTGCAAGCGCGCAACGGCCGCATCCGCGCGGCGAAGTCCAGCGCGCCCACACTGCCCGGTCGCGTCTCGGACGCCCTCGCGCCCGAAGGTGTCACCCTGGTCCAGATCTCCACGACGTTCTGCGCGCCGTGCCGCCACACCCGCGCGATCCTGTCCGCGCTCGCGGAGAAGACCGACGGCCTGACCCACGTCGATCTGGACGTCACCGAAACCCCCGAAGTCGCCCAGGCGCTGTCGGTGCTGCGAACCCCGACGACCCTGGCCTTGACCACGGACGGCCGCGAGGTCTTCCGCGTCGGCGGCGTTCCCCGAGGTCAGGACCTTCTCGAAGCCCTGGAGCCCCATCTGATCCCGGATTCCGGGAAGCGTCCCAAGGTGTGAACACGGTTCCCAATCTGAGGGAGCTCTGCGTACCCTCGTGCCCGTGAACCGGCTGCCCCGAACTTTGCTGACCCAGCGCCGCGCAGTGGACCTGTGCCGCGTTCGCAGCAGCCTGTGTCCGGCTCGCTGATCGCGCTTTCGAAGCCGCCGCGCGTACCACTTCGGGTACGCACCTTTCCCTCTCGTTCGCAGGAGGAACCATGTCCGCAGGACCGGCCGTCGACCCCCGTGGTCCGCGTTTCGCCGCCATCCTGACGACGATCGTGCTCGCGGTCGTGCTCATCACCCAGTGGTGGCCTCTGCTCGCGGCGCAGGCGGTGGTGTTCGCGATCGGCGCCTTCATCGGACTGAAGCCGGCGCCGTACTCCTTGATCTATCGCTACCTCGTCGCGCCGCGGCTCGGCCCGGCGACCGAACGCGAGGACGCCGCCCCGCTGCGGTTCGCGCAGGCCGTCGGGTTCGTGTTCGCCGTCGTCGGCACCGTCGGTTTCGCCACCGGCCTGACCGCGCTCGGCTTCGTCGCGACGGCGTTCGCGCTGCTCGCGGCCTTCCTCAACGCGGCGTTCAACTTCTGTCTCGGTTGCGAGATGTACCTGCTAATCAAGCGTTTCAGCCCCAGCCCTCGCGCGTCCTAACCCAGAAAGAGAGTCAGCTCCATGAGCCGTGAAGACGTCCTGGTCACCACCCAGTGGGCCGAGGAGAACCTGGACACCCCGGGTGTCGTGTTCATCGAGGTCGACGAGGACACGACCGCGTACGACAACGGACACATCCGCGGGGCGGTGAAGTTCGACTGGCGCAAGGACCTGCAGGACGGGGTCCGCCGCGACTTCGTCAACAAGGAGGGCTTCGAGAAGCTCCTGTCCGAGAAGGGCATCTCGAACGACGACCGCGTGATCCTCTACGGCGGCAACAACAACTGGTTCGCCGCGTACGCGTACTGGTACTTCAAGCTCTACGGCCACGACAAGGTGCAGCTGCTCGACGGCGGCCGCAAGAAGTGGGAGCTCGACGGCCGCGAGCTGAACTCGGACGAGGTCAAGCGCGAGCCGACCGAGTACAAGGCCAAGGAGCAGGACCTCTCGATCCGCGCGTTCCGCGACGAGGTCGTCGCGGAGATCGGCAAGAGCAACTACGTCGACGTGCGCTCGCCCGACGAGTTCTCCGGCAAGCTGCTCGCCCCGGCGCACCTGCCGCAGGAGCAGTCGCAGGTCCCGGGCCACATCCCGGGCGCGCTGAACGTCCCGTGGGCGAAGGTCGCCAACGAGGACGGCACCTTCAAGACCGAGGAAGAGATCAAGGAGCTGTACTCCGACGAGGGCCTCGACGAGTCGAAGGCCACGATCGCGTACTGCCGGATCGGTGAGCGCTCGTCCATCGCGTGGTTCGCGCTGCACGAGCTCCTCGGCTACGACCAGGTGAAGAACTACGACGGTTCGTGGACGGAATACGGCTCGCTCGTCGGCGTGCCGGTCGAGTTGGGAGCTAAGTGATGGCTGACGACAGCTGCGGCGCACCGGCCCAGGAGGCCACGCCCGCCGATTACGACACCCGCGGCCAGGTCGTGCTGGCCGGCAAGGTGACCGGTTCGGAGGGCCCCGTCGGCGGCGCCTTCGTGCGGTTGCTGGACGGCGGCGGCGACTTCACCGGCGAGGTGGTCTCGTCGGCCGACGGCGATTTCCGCTTCTACGCGGCCCCCGGTGACTGGACGGTGCGCGCGCTGCACCGCTCCGGCAACGGCGAGGCCTCCGTCACCGCGCAGGGACCCGGTGTACACCAGCTGGCGATCTCGGTCGCCTAGGACGGGCTGAAGGGGCCCTTCACCGCATGCGACGCGGTGAAGTAGGCGTCGGTGGGCGCGCCCTGCCGCGTCAGTTCGTCGAGCTCGCCGACGCGGTTCGCGGCGAACTCCAGATGCTTCTTCGCCTTGTCCTGCTCGTCGAAGGTGAGCCCGAGCGCGGCCGATTCACCCGCTCGTNCATCGCAGATTTCGCGATGAAAGGCCCCTTCATTGCACGGGTGGGGCGCATGACCGGACCTTTCGGACACCCCGATTCCACGGTTCGGCCGCATGCGGTTCGCGAAGTACACGTAGGCTCGCGTCGTGAGTGAGGTGTACACCGAGGCCGCGGGCATCGGCGTGAGCTGGCTCGACACCGCCGGGCCGGTGCTCGTCTGGGTGATCGTGCTCAGCTTCATCTTCGTGGAGTGCGCGCTGATCATCGGACTTTTCCTGCCCGGCGACTCCCTGCTGTTCGCGGCCGGGGTCGTCCTCGCGCAGCACGGCTCCGACCTGAACGCGTGGCTGCTGTCGGCCGCCGCGCTGCTGGTCGCGATCCTCGGCAACCAGGTGGGGTATTACATCGGGCGGTCGACGGGCACGAAACTGATCGCGCGCCGCGGCGGCAAGGTACTGAACCGGCACAACCTGGACCGCGCCAGGGCCTTCCTGGATCGCAAGGGTTTCTTCGCCATCGTCGCCGCGCGCTGGATCCCGTGGATCCGCACGCTGGCGCCGCTGATCGCGGGAACCGCGCGGATGGATCCGCGCCGGTTCGCGCTCGCGACCGCGCTCGGCGGGCTGCTCTGGGTGCCGACGCTGGTGCTGCTCGGCTACTACGGCGCCGGCCTGCTGGACCAGCTTCCGTGGGTGAAGACGGTCGCGCTCTGGGTGAGCGTCGCGTTCTTCGTGGTGGGCACGGCCTACGGCGTGATCCGCTACCGCCAGGAGATGCGGCGTCCAGCCGAAGAGACCGAAGAGAGCACCGCCTGATCCATCCTGGCCCCGCCGCCACCCTCAACGGAGGAGCTGCGCTCCCATGCCTAAACCTCGGGGTCGGCCCAGATCTCCAGCTGGATGCCGTCGGGGTCACGGAACACGATGACCGACGAGCCTTCCAACGTCCGCGACCCCTTCGACGGCGAGTAGACGACGCCGTATTCCGAAAGCCGCGCTTCCCATTCGGCCAGCTCCGAGCGCGAAGACACCTTGAACGCCACGTGGTCCAGACCTGTGCGCCGTTCGTCGAATCGCGGCCGCTCGGTGTCCTGGTGTTCGACGAGTACCACCGCGAAACCCTCGCTGGGCGACCTGAGCACG
Organism: Amycolatopsis coloradensis; assembly: GCF_037997115.1. Taxonomy (NCBI): domain Bacteria; kingdom Bacillati; phylum Actinomycetota; class Actinomycetes; order Pseudonocardiales; family Pseudonocardiaceae; genus Amycolatopsis; species Amycolatopsis coloradensis. The sequence continues at coordinate 1,807,384 of NZ_CP150484.1, read as the reverse complement.
ACCTTCCGCAGACCCGTTTCGGGGTCCTCACGACGCGTGAACTCTTCGAGTTCGAGCACTCGGGCGTACCAGGGCACGCTCCGGTCCACATCGGTCACGGTGAGTGCCAGGTGGTGCACAGACATGAGCTTGGACATCGGGGATGACCGTCCTGATCAAGAGCTTGGGGGCGCCACCAGGGTGACACAGGCGCCTCGGGCCACGAGGTGATCCGCCGACTTCCCACATGAATCGTGATATCCGCCGGGAAACAGTGTTAAAAAGTGGCTGAACCGCACGCGGAGCCGATATCGCCCCGTGACCGCGCCGTGGCCCTGGGTGTCAACGTCCTCCGCCGACGGTCAGCACCGTCCCGGTGGTGTACGACGCGGCCGGGGAAAGCAGCCACAGCACGGCTTCCGCGACTTCGCCGGGCTCGCCCGCCCGTCCCATCGGAATGGTCGGCGCGATCCGCTCCATGCGATCGGGCATTCCCGCCGCGGCGTGCAGTCCCGTGTGGATCATGCCCGGTGCGACAGCGTTGACCCGGATGGATTCTTTCGNAAGTCGGCGAAGCGATCCGCGAAACCCTTTGCGCGGACACGGTGACAGGTCAGAGGTCGTGGCCATCGACGATCGCGGCGTGGCCCTGATGGGCGCCTCGGGGCGCGCTGTAGCGCGGCGGGCGGCTGCTCACCGGCGAGGCCGGTGGGACCATGAGCGCGAAGAACGATGTCTGGCCGGTGCTCCTGTCTCCGATCGATTCTCGCGACCGGACGGAACCGGGGGAAATTTCCCTCGATGTCTTCGACTGTACGCCAGATCGTGCTGCTTTGGTGAATTGCTTCCGCTCCGCCGTCGTGGGACGCTGGACGAAGACCACGGAGCGTCCGTGGCGTGTGTTGTGGTACCAGTGCCCTTCTCGGCCGCACCAGCCCCTTCGGTGTTGTGAACCCCGTTGCTGGATTGCCCACTTTCACGAACCCGGAACGGTGTGATCCACCATGACGTCCACGCAGACGAGGCAGGGCAGCGACTTCGCCGAACTGTCCAAATTGGTCAAAGACGCCGGCCTCCTCGGCCGGCGGCGAAAATACTACGCGGTGAAGATCTCCTTGAATCTGCTCGCTTTCGCGGGCGGTTGGGTCGCCTTCGCGCACCTCGGGGACTCCTGGTGGCAGCTGTTCCTCGCCGCGTTCTTCGCGATGATGTTCACGCAGCTGTCCTTCATCGGCCACGACGCGGGGCACAAACAGATCTTCCGCGGCCGCAAGGCGAACGACGTCACCGGTTTCGTCCACGGTGGACTGACCGGGCTGAGCTACGGCTGGTGGATCGGCACGCACACCCGCCACCACGCCAACCCCAACCACGAGGACGAGGACCCGGACGTCAACCTCGCCGCGCTCATCTTCACCAAGGCACAAGGCACCGAACGGCGCGGTTTCCTGCGCTGGATGGCGAAATACCAGGCGTTCCTGTTCTTCCCGCTGCTGTTACTGGAAGGCCTGAACCTGCACGTTTCGAGCGTGACGGCGATCTTCCAGCGCGGCTTCAAGCGGCGGAAGCTCGAATCGGCGCTGATGCTGGCCCATATCGCCGCGTACCTGACCGCCGTGTTCGTGGTCCTCTCGCCTGGTGTCGGCTTCGTCTTCATCGCCGTGCACCAGTGCCTCTGGGGTGTGTACATGGGCTGCTCGTTCGCTCCGAACCACAAGGGCATGCCGACGCTGTCGGCCGGGCACAAGCTCGACTTCCTGCGCAAGCAGGTGCTCACCTCGCGCAACGTGCGCGGCGGGCGGGTCGTGGACTTCGCGCTCGGCGGCCTCAACTACCAGATCGAGCACCACCTCTTCCCGAGCATGGCGCGGCCGAACCTGAAGCACGCCCAGGTGATCGTGCGGGAATTCTGCGCGAAGCACGGCATCGACTACGCGCAGTGCGGCTGGGCGGCGTCCTACGGCCACGTGCTCCGGCATCTGCACGAAGTCGGGGCGCCACTGCGTGCTCAACCGGCGGGTGCGCGATGACCTCCGCGCGCTCCCTCGGCGACGTCGCCGAGCCCGCCGACGGCGACCGGTGCCCGAGCTGCCCGCATCCGCTCTCCGCGCACGACGTGATCGCCCGCCGGTTCTGCACCGCGACCGCGGCCGGCGGCTTCAGCCGCGGCTGCACCTGCGCCACGAAACCCGAAACAACCGAATAGAGGATCACCATGAACGCCGACACCGTCCCCGTCTCCCGGTACGAAATCCGGGTCGACACCGTGAAGAAGATCGTCACCGAGCACACCGGCCTCGACAACGAGGCGGCGTTCGCGCTGGCCGTGCACATGGTGCGGGCACTCGACACCGTCCCGGAGCCCGTCCGCTAGGCGGACACCGGCCAGGCGGCGTGACCGGGGTTACTCGCGCGTTAACAAGGCGTCAGCGAGGTCTCGCGAAGCGTCAGGGAGACGTTGCCGGAACGGCCGGGCCGGGTCGATCGGAGTTGTGCTGACAAGGCACTGACCGATCGACGCGGAGGTAACCGTGACGCTCAGCGAGCTCCTGCCCAGCCTCGGTTGCGAGGCCGCCGACCACCTCGAACCCGGGGTCTGGCCGCGGAGCACCCGGCTCGGCCCCGGCGGCGAACTGCTGTTCGCCGGCGCGCCGGTGTCCCACCTCGCCGCGAGGTTCGGGACACCGGCGTACCTGCTCGACGAGGACGAAGTCCGCCAGAACGCCCGCGCGTACCGGAAGGCGCTGCCGGACGCAGAGGTGGCGTACGCGAGCAAGGCGCTGTGCACCCGCGCGGTCCTGCGCTGGGTCGCCGAAGAAGGGCTTTCCCTCGACACCTGCTCGGCGGGCGAGATCGCGGTGGCCCGGTCGGTCGGCTTCCCCGCCGAGCGGATCCTGCTGCACGGCAACGCGAAAACCCCCGAAGACCTCAAGGCGGCGCTGTCCTACGGCGTCCGCCGGATCGTGGTGGATTCGCTCGACGAGATCGAGCAGCTCGGCGCGCTGGCCACCGGCGCGCAGCAGGTGCTGATCCGCGTGACACCCGACGTCGCGGCGGGCACGCACGCGGCGATCACCACCGGCACCGAGGGACAGAAGTTCGGCTTCTCGTTGCGTGAGGGCGTCCGCGACAACCTCGGCCGGGCCGTCTCCGCGGTGCTCGCGCAACCCGGGCTGCGCCTGGCCGGGCTGCACTGCCACATCGGCTCGCAGGTGTCGCGGGTGGACTTCTACGAACTGGCCGCCCGCAAGATGATCGGGGTGCTCGTCGCGCTCCGCGAGACGCACGGTGTCACCCTGCGCGAACTGGATCTCGGCGGCGGGCACGCCGTGCGTTATCTGCCCGGGGACATGGGTTTCGACATCGACGGCTATGTGCGCCGTCTGCGTGTCGCGCTCGCCTACGAATGCGCGTCGCACGGCTTCCCCCTGCCGAAACTGACGATCGAACCCGGTCGCGCCATCGTCGGACCGGCGGGCATCACGGTGTACCGGGTCTGCGCGGTGAAACGCGGCTCGCGCACTTTCGTCGCCGTCGACGGCGGGATGAGCGACAACGCGCGGCCCGCGCTCTACGGGGCGGCCTACACCGCTCGCCTGATCGGCAGGCGCAGCCGCGCGGCCAGGCGGCCCATGACGGTGGTCGGACGGCACTGCGAATCGGGTGACGTCCTCGCGGACGGGCTCTCGCTCCCCGACGACGTCCACCCCGGCGATCTGCTCGCCGTCCCGTGCACCGGGGCGTACCACCACTCGCTCGCGTCGAATTACAACCTCGTCGGCAGGCCGCCGGTGGTCGGGGTCTCCCGCGGCACGGCGACGCTGCTCGTCCGCCGTGAAACCGAGGAAGACCTGCTCAAACGCGACCTCGGCTGACGTGCCGTCCGAAATCCTCACCGCCCGGCCTGTCACGCGACAGAATCCTTTGCCCGAAGGGCCAGTGAAAGAGAATCACGACAAACAACTTAACGGCGGTAGCATTCTGGACACTTATCGATACGCTGCGCGACAAGAATCGCATGCCGAAACAAAGGGAGGGACGGCATGGGTGACGAACCACGCGCGCAGATGGAGCAGCGCACGCCAAGAGGTCTGGACAATACCGATCGCACTCTGATCGCACTGCTGCAAGTCGACGGGCGGGCCTCGTTCACGGCCTTGGCCAAGGCCGTCGGCCTGTCGGAGGGCGCCGTGCGGCAGCGGGTACAGCGGCTGCTGCGGGACGAGACGATGCAGATCGTCGCGGTCACGGATCCGGCGAACGTCGGGCTCGGCCGTCAGGCGATGGTCGGGATCAAGGTCCAAGGCGATCCGCGGGCGGTCTCCGACCAGCTCTCCGGAATGCCGGACATCCACTACGTCGTCCTCACCGCGGGAGGTTACGACCTGCTCGCCGAGGTCGCCTGCCGGGACGACGAACACCTCTTGAGTGTGCTTAACGACGACATCCGGCCCATCCCGGGTGTCGTCAGCACGGAGACACTGGTCTACCTGAAACTCGCGAAACAGACCTACGCCTGGGGCAACCTCACGCGGTAGACCTTGTCCGGTCGTGAGTGTTTTGGGTCGCCGGAACGCCCCAAAACACTCACGACACTTCGAAACCCGCTAGACGCAGTGCAGGAACGCGTCGGGAGTCCGCCGCCTGGAATCAAGACCGCGGAGGACTTTCGGCAGCGTCCCGCTGTACAGGACCCCGAGCCGCTGCGTCGCCCGCGTCAGCGCGACGTACAGTTCCGCCTCACCGCTCGGGCCTTCGGCGAGGATCCGCTCCGGCTCGACCACCAGGACGGCGTCGTACTCCAGCCCTTTGGTCGCGGAGGGCGCGATCGCACCGGGCACTCCCGGCGGCCCGATGACGACCGACGTCCCCTCACGACCCGATTCCACGCGGGTGAACTCGGCGACGGCGTCTTCGATGTCCACTTCGGACACTCGGCGTGCCAACGGACGCACCCCGCACGAACGCACCGAATCCGGCGGAACGGCGTCCGGCGCGAAACTCGCCAGCAGTGAAGCCGCCACCGCCATGATCTCCGAGGGCGTCCGGTAGTTGACGGTCAGCTTCCGGTACACCCAGCGATCGGCGACGTACCGGGAGAGCATCGAGTCCCACGACCGCGCGCCCGACGGCGACCGCCGTTGCGCGAGATCACCGACGACGGTGAACGAACGGCTGGGACAACGCCGCATCAGCACCCGCCAGTCCATTTCGGACAGTTCCTGTGCTTCGTCGACCACGACGTGGCCGTAGGTCCATTCCCGGTCGGCGGCGGCGCGTTCGGCCAGCTCCCGCTCGTCTCGTTCGGCGAACCGGTCCGCCAGCTCCTCCGCCATCAGCACGTCCGTCGGCCGGAGCGCGAACTCGTAGTCGTCGTGGTCCTCTTCCACCTCGACGATTTCCAGCACCCGCTCGGCGTATTCCTTCCGCTCCAGACGCTGCCGTTCCGCCGCCCTGCGTTCGGCGGTGCGGTCGACGCCGAGGAGTTCGACGGCTTCGTCCAGCAACGGCACGTCGGACACCGTCCACGCGTCCGAGTCCTCGCGGAACAGCGCCAAGTCGGCGCCGGCCGCCCGCAACCGCTCCGGTGAGGCGTAGAGGTCGGCGAGCAGCCGCTGCGGCGTCAGCGACGGCCAGAGACGATCGAGCACCGCGCGGAGCTCCTCGCTGGCTTCCAGGTCGCGCCGGGCGTTCCGCAGCAGCTCCGGACGCGTGTGCTCGTCGTCGGACGGCAACCAGCCCGCGCCGAGCCGGTCGACCGCGCGCGTGGCGAGCGCGGCGGTCACCGCCCGTTCGAAGACGGCCTTCGCCTCGTTGTGCAGCAGGCCGCTTTCCCTGGCGACCTCGCGCGCGGCGGCCGCGACCTCGGCGTCCAGCGGCACGGTCACGTCGTCGAGTTCGATGGGCTCCGCCTCGACGGGGAGTTCCTGCCGGTCCGCCACCGCCGCCGCGAGCACGTCCAGGATCGCCAGTGAGCCCTTGAGCCGCTGCACCGGCGGCGGATCCTCGCGTTCGGTGCGCAGACCGGCGACGAGGTCACCGGGCGTCGCGAAGACGGCGCTGGTCTCGCCGAGCGACGGCAGGATCTGGCCGATGTGGTCGAGGAAACCGCTGCTGGGCCCGACCACGAGCACGCCGCGCCGTTCCATGCGCTCCCGTTTCGTGTACAGCAGGTACGCCACCCGATGCAGCGCCACCGCCGTCTTCCCCGTGCCCGGACCGCCTTCCACGACGACGACACCCGCGTGCTCCAGCCGGATGATCTCGTCCTGCTCGGCCTGGATCGTCGCGACGATGTCCCGCATCCCTTCGCCGCGCGGCGCGTTGACCGCGGCCAGCAGCGCGGCGTCGCCGCGTTCCCCCGTCGATTCCGGACGGCCGAAGACCTCGTCGGTGAAGTCGAGGACGTCACGGCCGAGGGTGCGGAATTGACGGCGCCGAGCCATTCCTTCCGGGGACGCCCCCGTCGCGCAGTAAAACGCGCGGGACGCCGGCGCCCGCCAATCGAGCACCAAGGGTTCGTAGTCGTTCTCTTCGTCGAAAAGACCGATCCTGCCGACGTACGAACGTTCTCCCGAAAGGGCGTCCAACCGGCCGAAACAAAGACCCTCGTCGGCGATCTTCAGCCTGGCCATCTCGCGCGCCTTGGTGCCGGCCGAGACCTCACGGTCGGAAAGCGCGAAGCCTTCTCCCCGCAGCGCACCGGCATACGCCTCCTTCACCCGCGCGCGTTCGGCGTCCAGCCGCCGGTAGAGCGACGCGACGTACTGCCGTTCGGATCGCAATTCCTCGTCGTACCCCTGATTTGACAAGTTCCCCTCACAGCGGTTAGACTGACAACACATTCGGCGCGTCGATCAGTAATTCTGATTCGGGCGCCGATTTTTTATTGTCCACCGCTTGTCAAGAGGGACCCGGCATTCCCCCGGGAAACGATCGTGCGCGATAATGGGGACGAACATCCGCCATTACCGCGCACGATCCGCTCAGCCGAGCATGAACTCGCGGGGGTCCAGCGCCCGCCCGACCACCCGGACGTCGCCGAGCCAGCCGTGGAACGCCTGCTCGACGATCGAGTCGTAGGCGTAGGCGCCGATCAGCCACGAGCCACCGGGGTTCGCGATCCCCGCGGCCGGCGTCTTCGGGTTCCGCAGCACCGGGCAGCCGTCGACGTAGAGCGTCGTCCGCCTGCCGTCATTGACCGCCGCGACGTGGATCCACTCCTCCAGCGTCAGTTCGTGCCCCCAGCAGGTCGAGATCCCGTTCTGGTTCACCGGGAACACCGCCCACTGGAACGCCGCACCGTCCGAAAGGGACAGTGTGGCCGAAGGCTCGCCGGGATCGTCGCCGGTCTTGCCCGCCTTACCGCCGGCGCCCTGTCTGCCGAAGATCGCGGCCCAGGCGTGCTTCCCGTCCTTGAAATCCGCGGGCAGCTTGACGAACGCCTCGACGGTGTAGCCGCGCGCGAACGTCTCCGCGTTCATCGGCGCGGAGTCCGCCGTGCGCAGATACCCGCCGCGAGCCGGTTTCTTGCCGCCCTCGAACCGCAGGCTCGACCTCGACGGCTGCCGTCCGGAGAACTCGCCGGAGAATCGCAACGCCTCGGGCGCGCTGCCGGGCAAGGTCACCCGGACCAGGTCGTTGCCCCGGCCCGAAAGGTCACGAATACCGTCAACGGGCGCGCCGTCCCGGCCTTCGAACCGCCAATAGGCCACGGTCCCGCGGATCAGTTGCCGTTCGGCCGGCCGCGCGGGCGGCACCGGGACTGGCGCGAACCCGGCGAACCTCGTCTCGAAGTCGATCTCCAGGCTGAAGTAGTCCGCCGGACCGGTGCGTTCGATCTCCCGCCGTTGCAGCTCGTTCAGCCGCGGCTCCTGGTCCGCCAGCCACGGCGAGACGGTGCGGACGTCGATCACGTTCCGCGCCAGGTCGAACCGGTAGAGCCGGATCATCGCGCTGCCGCCGTAGTAGCGGTCCTGGTAGTTCGTGATGTGCAGATGGACGTCGTGGCCCGCGTGGTTCTGCTTCACCGCGCGTCCCGGTGGCCAGAAGTGCCCGTTGAGCGTCAGGAAGATCTGGTCGTTCCCGGCGATCAGCTCGTCCCAGACCTTCTGCCCGAACTCCGAGAACCGCGCCTGTCCGGCCTCGTCGGCCCATACCAATTCATGGATGGTCAGGATCGCCGGAAGCCGCGGATTCCGCGCGAGCACCGAGCGTGCCCATTCCAGCCCGCCCGCCGACGGCCGCCAGTCGAGCGCGAGCAGCAGCCACTCGCGTCCGCCCGCACGGAAGACGTGGTGGCTGTTGTAGCCGTCCGGGCTCGCGCCGCGGAAGGTCCGCGAACCCCGCTGCCGGTGCGGCCCGAACGCGTCCAGGTACGGCGTGCGCCCGCGCTGGTCGTCGGTGGAGGACTTGATGTCGTGGTTGCCCGCCAGCGTGCTGTACGGGAAGCGGCGCCGGTCCAGGTGCTGGAACGAGCGGCTGATCTGCTCGAACTCGCCGGGCTGCCCGTTCTCGGTGAGGTCGCCGAGATGCGCCAGGAAGACGATGTTCTCGTCGCCGCCGGTGACGTACCGCAGGGTGGCGTCCAACGGCGCGGGGTCACCGCGGTCGGCGTCGAAGAGGTACTGGGTGTCGGGCAGCACCGCGAGGGTGAAGCGGCCGTCTTCGAAGTCCGGGCCGTGATGGCCGAAGGTCGCCGAAGCCGCGGGAGCACCTAGCGCGGGCAACGCGGAGACCGCCGCACCGGCGCCGAGCAGGCCCGCGCCGCGCAGGAAGGTCCGTCTGGAGGAGTCGTTCACGGCCGCAACCTACGGTCGCGGAGGCAACGCGTCCCGAACCGCGGATGAACACTTGCCCCGCTCGGTAGCTTCGTCCCATGGGGAACGTCAAACGCTGGCCCGTGCTCGCCGGGGTCGGTGTGGTGGTGGCCGCGGCAGGCTGGTGGATCGTGGACGAGATGCCGTCGGTGGACGACGCCGTCGCGAGGGAGGCGCTGCCTGGAATCGACGAGCATCTGCGCGCGCTCGCCGGCTCCGGCGACCCGGGCGTCCGGTGGGTGTGCACACAGAAGGTGATCGAGACCCGGCCGGACGGCGACCTCGTCAAGATCGGCCTGGTCGCGAGCTGCGACGAGGTCGCGAAAGAGGGCGACGGACTCGTCACGCGCGGCGGATTCCGGCGGCAGCCGATGGTCTACCGCGTGGAACGGGCCCCCGGCGGGTACCGCGTGCTCGACCGGAAGTTCGCGGAGGACGGCGCCGGCTACTCACGTTCGGTCAAGGAGATGTTCTCGTGGGTCGGCGCCCGCCGGGTGCTCGGCGGCGCGAGCCCGGACGACCCGAAGTCCTTGTCCGCCGCCGCGTTCGGCCTGCCCGAAAGCACCCCGGTGCGCACGGGCCGGTGATCAGTCGCCGTTGCGGTCGATCCTCTTCGGCACCACGAACCACATGACGACGAACAGCACCGCCGACACCACGCCGAAGACCGTCATCGCGATCGGGCCGAAGACCACCTTGGCGATGAGCGCGACGGTCGTGGTGATGGCGGCCGCGAGGCAGCCGAGCCCGACCAGGACGGACCGGTTGCCGACGGTGAGGATCCGCTCACGGTTCCCGGTGCGGAACAGTAGCCGGTGCCACGCGGCGGGCGCCGTCAGCAGCACCGTCGAACAGACCGTGAGCAGGACCGCCGTCAGGTGGACGGATTTCTCGAATCCGCTCGCACCGTGGAACTCGTCGGTGAACACCACCGTGAGCAGGAAACCGAAGAGGATCTGGACACCGGCCTGCGCGACCCGCAGCTCCTGCAGGAGCTCACTGACGTTGCGGGTCAGGCGTTCGTTCTTCGTCTCGCCGGTGTGCTCGACCATTCAGCGGCTCCAGGACCATCGGTTGACGCCTGACCTTTTCGTGCCAGCCGAGCGACGTCACTGACACGACCACAACGGCTAGGCCCAGCCACTGAGTACCCGACAAATCGGCGTTCAAGCACAATACGCCGATCATGGCGGCCGTGACGGGGAACGCCAGCTCGGCCAGCGTCGCCCTGGCCGCGGGCGTCGACCGCAGGCCCACGTAATAGAGGCTCAGCGCCAGCAGGCCGGGGACCAGCGCGAGGAGAGCGAGCCCGAGCGCGTTGTCCCAGCCGACGGCGAACTGGCCACCCTGGTACGCCACGATGCCCGCCGCGACCGGGAGCCCGACCGTGAAGCGCAGCGTGGTGACCTCCTTCGGCGCCAGTTCGGTGGAGAGCAGCCGTCCGAGCACCGTGCCCGCCGCCCACAACGCGGCCGCGCCGATCGCCAGCAGCGCCGCCTTCGCCGCGGCGACCTGGATGTTCAGCGGATCCTTGAAGGCCAGCAGCCAGGCACCGAGCAGCGCCGGGATCGCGAAGAAGGCGTACCCCGGGCGGACTCGCTCACGGAGCACGAAATACGCCGCCAGCACGGCGAACACCGGCTGGAGCTTCTGCAGCACCAACGGCGTCACGGGGTCGCCCAGTTTGAAGGCCGCGGTGAACATCGCCGTCGCGAGCGCGGAAGACCCGCCGCCGATGGCGAGCACGGCCAGCCATTCCCGCGGGCCGGTCCGGCGCAGCGCCCGGACTGCGCCGGGAATGAAGGGGCTCAGCACGAGCACTACCAGCAAGTGCTCCCAGAAGACGACCGTGGCCGCCGGAAGCGCCTCGGCGAGCGGGAGCCGCAAAAGTCCGTCGGTACCCCAAAGAGCGGCGGCGACCGCGACCAGCCAGGTGCGATCCGGAGGATTTGTACTCACTTACCCTGCCCATAGTTCGAGAATGATCGCCCGACCGAGTGACCACTCTGGCGTGTCCGATTCGTGCGGACTAGGCAAGGGGTATGCGCCCCGTCCCCGCACTCTCGCTTGTCCTGTCCGCGGCCGCATTGGCCCTGACCGCCGGCGCCGGACCGGCCACCGCCGTCCCCGGCTCCCGCGTCCACGTGATCACCGCCAAGAGCGGTCTCACGAGCTACAAACCCGAACTGGTGCCGCCCGGCGCCCGCGCGCACGTCTTCGGGTTGACGTCCAAGCATCTCGGCACCTCGACCGCGATCCTCGTGACCGGCCTGCTGCCGAACCGCGAATACGGCGCCCACGCCCACACGAAGCCGTGCGGCGCCACCGGCGACCTCGCCGGACCGCATTACCAGAACGTCGAAGACCCGGTGAAGCCGTCGGTGGACCCGGCCTACGCCAACCCCCGCAACGAGATCTGGCTCGACCTCACCACCGACGCCACCGGCCGCGGCGCCGCCGTGTCCAAAGTGGACTGGACGTTCACCGACCGGCGCGCGAACTCCATCGTGATCCACGAAACGCATACGCACACCGACCCGGGCCACGCCGGGACCGCGGGGGCCCGGCTGGCCTGCGTGACCGTCGGCTTCTAGAACCCCCAGGTCCGTTCGGGGCGGATCCTGATCCGGACGTTGTACTCCCGGTCGAATTTCGGGACGTCGTAGTCGATCGCCGGGTAGTGCTTCTCGTACTTTCCGAGGAAGCCCGGCTGCTCCGACGCGAGACCGTCCGGCAGGATCTCGGCCTTGCCGCCGATCACCAGGATCGAGCCCCCGTGCTCATCGCTGTTGAAGTGGAGGCTGACCTCGGGGTTGCCTTCGATGTGGCGGGTCTTCGCCGTATCCGGCTGGCTGAAGACGATGAAGTCGTCACCGTCGAGCACGAACCACACCGGGCGGGGCGAAGGGCGTCCCTTCGGGCTGATCGTGGTCAGCCAGGCGACGTTCTCCTTCGCCCGCTCGGCGAGCCGTGGGTCGGGTCGGTAGCTCATGAACCGACCAACCACGACCCGGCGGCATTTCTTCCTCGTCCGCTCAGCGGGACGCAACGAGTTTCGCGTACCGAGTCCCGGCGCCGAGCAGCACCAGGCCGGCGATGAGGAAGGCGGCGACCCTGGCCAGGCCGTCCAGCGCGGCGAGGTCGAACAGCACCAGCTTCAGCACCGCCGCGCCGACCAGTACGAAGCCGATCACCCGCAGGTTGACCGCGGAGATTCCGCGGACGAGCAGCACGAGCGCGGCGACCGTCCAGGACACCGTGATCACCACGTGGCCGACCAGGAACCCCGAGCGGCCGGGAACGGCCAGCATCGCGCCGCACAGCACCATCGCGCCCGCGCCGTAGAGCCCGCAGACCCCGGCGAAGAGCCACGGCACCACGTTCTCCGCCGCGGCCTTGAACAGCCCGAGCCGGTGCGCGACCCACGGAAGCGTGATCGAGACGGCCAGGATGGCGAGGGCCACCAGGAAGGCGGCGGCGAGGTCGGCGTCCGGACGGTTCCGGATCAGGAAGAAGAGCGTCGGCGGGACGTCGAAGACCAGCGCGATCATGCCGCCGATGACAGTGAAACCCAGCCCGCCGAAGAGCGCCACGTGCTTCTTCGTCCACAGCGCGACCAGTGCCAGCAAGACCCCTTCGCCGATGAGGACCGCCGAACGGGCACTGCCGTCGAACAACGTCATCGTCGTCTGGAGAGCCGCGACCAGCCCGGCGGCGCCCGCGAGGTCACCCGTCCAGCCGTCGAGCCACTGTCCGGCCGCCCACACCGCGAGCAGCACCAGCGCGACCGAAGCCGTGACGAGCACGGCCGGGGTCTTCGGCAGGAGCAACGCGGCGAGCAACGACGCCGCGGGCGCGAGGGCGAGCAGGGTGAGCGCGGCGGCGTCCCCGCTCCGCTTGGCGGTGACGATCAGGGCCAGCGAGAGTCCGACGCCGCTCACGGCCAGCGCGGCGGCGGTGTTGGCCGTGCTGCCGCCGGGGCCGGTGAACGCGGTGCTGAACACCGACGCGACCAGCGGCGGGATCCCGGAAGCGACCGCGACCGACGGCCACGACTGGCGCAGCTGCACCGGCGTCGAGGCGACCTGGACCACGAGCAGGAACGCGACCAGCTGCGGGGTGAACCCCTGCGTGATGATGGGCGCGCAGATCACGCATCCGAGTACGACGGCCGTCGCGAGCAGCGACGACTTCCACCGCACGGCCAGCAGCAACCCGCCGACCGCGATCAGGAGCCCGATCGCGAGACCGGCGTAGGCCGGGAGGTACTCGTACATCGTCGTCGCGGCGATGGCGTCGAGGTACAGCGCGCCGATGCCGGTGGCGGCGAGCGCGAACGCGCCCGTGCGGCCCGCCGGCGTGCGGTGCAGGCGAAGCCCGATCCCGACCAGCGCCGCGCCGAGCACGGCACCGCCGATCACCCGCGGCAACGGGCCGAACCAGCCACGCTGGATCGCGAGCACGAGGAACAGCACGATGCCGAGCAACGTGACCGCGCCGCCGATCCAGGCCAGCAGTCTGCTGCCGGCGCCTTCCTTGCCCAGCTTCTCGGCGAGCGACACCTTCGGGGCAGGCTGGTAGGGGCGGTAGGGCTGCTGGTACTGCTGGCGGTACTGCTGCTGCCATTGCGCGTACTGGGCCTGCTGGTATTGCTGCTGGTAGTGGGCGTACTGCGGGTGCTGCTGGTACGGGGGGTGGGGGTACGGCTGCTGCGGGGCCTGCTGGGCCTGGGGCTGCTCGGCTTGCGGCTGCTGCGCCTGCGGGGGCACCTGCGCCTCTTCGGCCTGCTTTTGGGGCGCTTGCTCAGGCGCTTCTTCGTGCTTCGGCTCCGCCGCGGACCGGACGGTCCGCAGCTCCGTGCCGACCCGCGCGAGGCGGGCCCCAAGGTCGTCGATCTCCCCGGCGAGCCTGAGGAGCACATCCCCATCGGTGGTCATGGCGATCAGCATGCGGCCTGAGGACCCCCATGGGATCCGTAGCACTACTCAATCGTGATGACGATGTGGTCGCGACCTGCGAGATCATCGCGATCGGGCCCAGACGCGGAGCGCCCGCAGGCAGTCGGCATTCTTACCGGGGACTTGCCCGCCTCCGTGGACCTGCCGACGCGTCCGCCGCTGATCTGCCGCGTTGCGCAGCCGCAACGAGACGACCCTTTTCATCCCATCTCAGTAGATGTCTAGCCCGCCCTTGACGGTTGCGTCTAGCCCTGCCTAGACACACCCTGTGAGACGACGAGAGGTCATAAGAAGATCGCTGTCGCCGCCAGGCGGCAACGCGCGGCGTGGATCCTGGAACGGGAAGGCGCCAACCACACCATCGACACCCTGAACGGCGTGGTGGTGCCCATCCCGCGCCATACCGAACTGGGCGAGGTCTTCGCCGTCGACATCTTCAAGGAATGCGAGGGCGTCCTCGGGAAAGGATGGTGGAGGAAGTGAAGACCTACCACGCCGAAGTCGCTCGCGATGGAAGGTTCTGGCTGATCCGGGTCCGCGAGATCGACCGCTCGACCCAGGCTCTCCGCTACAAGGACGTCGTGACGATGGCCAACGAGCTCATCGAAATCATGGACGGCGTCGGAAACGACGAGTACGACTTGCACCTTGAGGTGCACCTGCCGAGTTCGGTGAAAGACCATCAAGCTCGCGCCGAAGTCCTGCGGGAAGAGGCCCAACGCAAGCAGGCCGAAGCGGCCGCGGAACACCGTGCGGCAGTTCAAGAACTGCTCGCTCTCGGCGTTTCACAACGCGAAGCGGGCGAAGTACTGGGCATGTCGTTCCAACGAGTCAGCCAGTTCAGCTCACTGCGCCGCAAGACCGCACGGATCGTGTGAACGCTCGGCCACCGTGTGGATTTTTGGACATCTGACGTCCCAAAATCCACACAGTCACGGCACGGCTCACCGACGGAACCGGACGAAGGCGAACCGATATCCATATTTCTCCATGCTGCCCGGATGAACCCCGGCGAACGCTCCTCAGCACGTCCCGCACCTTCCAGCTGTGGCGATACGGCGCGCCGGGCGCTCGCAGTTGATCCTCCGATCCGGGTTCTGTGATCGCTCCTCTCGCCGTTCCGATCGGCGACGGTGACCAGCCCACCTGCGAGTGACAGACACCACAGGCGACAATGGAGGACGTGACAGCCACCCTGCGCAAGCCCAGCCTGAAGATCGGCCCCTACGAGGTCGATCCGCCGGTCGTGCTCGCTCCCATGGCGGGCATCACGAACGTCGCGTTCCGGCAGCTGTGCCAGGAGTACGGCGCCGGCATCTACGTCTGCGAGATGATCACCGCCCGCGCGGTGGTCGAGCGCCACCCCGGCACGATGCACATGATGACCTTCGGCGAGAACGAAAAGCCCAGGTCCATGCAGCTTTACGGGGTCGACCCCAAGACCATGGCCGAGGCCGTCCGCATCATCACCGGCGAGGGGCTCGCCGACCACATCGACAGCAACTTCGGCTGCCCGGTGGCGAAGGTGACGCGCAAGGGCGGCGGCGCGGCGTTGCCGTTCAAGCGCAAGCTGTTCGCCGACATCGTGCGTGAGTCGGCGAAGGCCGCGGCCGAGGCGGGGGTGCCGTTCACGGTCAAGTTCCGGGTGGGCATCGACGACGACCACCTCACCTACCTCGACGCCGGGCGGATCGCCGAGGCGGAGGGCGCGGCGGCGGTCAGCCTGCACGCGCGCACCGCCGCGCAGCGCTACTCCGGACAGGCCGACTGGACGAAGATCGCGGCGCTCAAGGAAGCGGTCACCAGCATTCCTGTGCTCGGCAACGGCGACATCTTCTCCGCCGAGGACGCGCTGCGCATGGTCGACGAGACCGGCTGCGATGGTGTCGTGGTCGGCCGCGGTTGCCTGGGCAGGCCGTGGCTGTTCGGCGAACTGGAAGCCGCCTTCGCCGGTCGCCCGCAGCCCACTCCGCCGAATCTGGGCGAGGTCGCGAAGGTGCTGCGCCGCCACACGGAACTGCTCGTCGAGCACGACGGCCACGACAAGGCCATGCGCGACATCCGCAAGCACATGGCCTGGTACTTCATGGGTTTCCCGGTCGGTTCGGAGCTGCGACGCGGCTTCGCGATGCTGTCCAGCATGGACCAGCTCGACGACCTGATCGCCAAGCTCGACCACGACGCGCCGTTCCCCACCGCGGCCACCGGTCCGCGCGGGCGGCAAGGTTCGCCGGGCAAGGTCACGCTGCCGCACGGCTGGCTCGACGACCCGGACGACGACTGCGTGCCCGAAGCCGAGGACATCCACTCGGGGGGCTGAAACGAAAAACGCTCCCGCCGGGCGACGGGAGCGTTTCGTTCACGGCTCAGGTTCCCCTGGTCTTGTAGGCGAACTTCCACTGGCCGGTGTCGACCTCGAAACACCGCATGGTGATCGTGTAGTACCGGGCCATGTTGCTCTGCTCGATCTGGCAACTGCTCAGGCTGGAATACGGCCCGAGCTGACAGCCAGGATTCCCGTCACAGACCCCGGCGACCGAGACCGGTGCCTCTTCGGCCACCGCGACATTCGCCGCGGTGATACCGATGCCGCCCGCGAGCGCGACCGAAGCGGCGCCGACGGCGAGCCGGCGCCTCCACTTGTTCGACATGTGTTACCCCAGTTTCCCCAGTGCGGCCGGGCATCGACCGCCGCGTTATTAGACGATCAAGGAACCCTCCTCGTCAATCCCTTGCCGCCTGCCGGAAACCGGAGGCCCGTAAAGTCGGCGTCGTGATCGAGCAGCTGAGCATCCCCACCGCGGCCGGTTCCTTCGACGCCATCGCGGCGGGCCCCGAAGACGGCCGCCCTGTCCTGCTGCTGCACGGTTTTCCCGAGGCCGCGGTGGAATGGGAGCACCAGGTCGCGACGCTCGGCGTGCTCGGCTATCGCGCGGTGGCCCCGGATCAGCGCGGCTACTCCCCGGACGTCCGGCCGGAACAGGCGTCCGAGTACGGGATCGACGACCTCGTCGGCGACGTCATCGCGATCGCGGATCGCTTGGGGTGGAACGAATTCGATCTTGTCGGACACGACTGGGGCGGCGCTGTCGCGTGGTGGACGGCCGACGCGCGTCCGGGCAGGCTCCGGAGTCTCGCCGTGATTTCGACGCCGCATCCGGCGGCGCTGGCGGAGGCCATGAAGACCGACGAGGACCAGCATCTCCGATCGGCGTACATGACCGAATGGCGGCAGACCCGCGTCACCGAACGGCGGATGCTCGAGAACAACGCCGACGCGCTGCGCCGCATGTTCGACTGGAAGGTGTCGCCGAGCAAGGTCGACGAGTACGTCCGGCGTCTGTCCGAACCGGGCGCGCTGACCGCCGCGCTCAACTGGTACCGCGCCGGCCGCCCCGGCGGGAAGATCGGCCCGATCGAGGTGCCGACGCTCTACATCTGGAGCACCGAGGACGCCGCCTTCGGCTCGACGGCCGCGCTCGACACCGCGAACCGGGTCACCGGCCCGTACCGCTTCGAGATGATCGAGGACGTCTCGCATTGGGTGGTGGAAGAGGCGCCCGAGGCCGTCACTTCTTTGCTCGTGGAGCACCTTTCGTCCCACTAACAGGGGTAACTCTGGTCGCGGTACCGGTCACAGCGAGCCTGGTGGTTCAGTGGGGCCGGTGAACAACATGACCGAAGTGGACACCGAACGCATCGTCTACGTCACCGAGGACGGTGAGCCGACCGGCGAAACAGCGCCCAAACTGGCCGCCCACCACGAGAACACCCGGCTGCATCTGGCCTTCTCCTGCTATCTGTTGCGCAGCAGCGACCAGGCCCTGCTGATCACCAGCCGCGCCGCCACCAAGAAGGTGTGGCCGAGGGTGTGGACCAACAGTGTCTGCGGGCATCCCGCACCGGGTGAACCGATCGAGGAGGCCGTCCGGCGCCGGGCCGCCTTCGAACTCGGCTTGCCCCGGCTGAACGGGCTCAGGTGTGTCCTCCCGTCCTATCGCTACTCGACGCCACCGTTCGAAGGCGTGGTCGAGAACGAGTTCTGCCCGGTCTTCGTCGCCTGGGTCGACGAAGATCCGGAACCGCATCCGGACGAGGTCGGCGACTGGCGCTGGCTGACCTGGAATGATTACGCACTGTTGCTGAATGACGATGTGACTGACGTGAGTTACTGGGCGAAAGATCAGTTTTCGCAGCTCAAAGACGCGGAGCCGTTTTCGTCCTTACAGAACGGCACTCCGGTGCGTGACAATGACGCCGAACCGTCGTCCTCTTGAGCGATATTCGCTTTGGCCCGTACTCATACCTCAAGAGATCCCTCCTATACGACGAAAACCAATTCGTGGCGGAGGTGAGCGTGGCAGCCGACGACGAGGCCGCGCTCCCATCGGGCGCGCCGACCACCGATCTGCTCACTTTGCATGAGTCGATCGCGCGAGTCCTCGCTACACAGGGTGATTGGCGCCGCGCGTACCACCACCTCAAATCCGCTTTGGACCTCGCCAGGGCAGGCAGCCTGCGGGACACCCTGACGTCCAGTTACAACCGCCGCTACCTCGATCAGTGGCTGCACGGCCCGGCCGTCGACCACCGCGGCCCGCCCGGCGTCGCCATCGCCTTGGTCGACCTCGACCTGTTCAAGGAGGTCAACGACACTTTCGGGCATCTGGTCGGCGACCGCGTGCTCCGCGAAGTGGCCGATCTCCTGCAGCAGGGGCTCCCGCCGGAGGCGTTCTGCGCCCGCTACGGCGGCGAGGAGTTCGCGCTCGTCATCCCCGACGTCGACGCCGCCCGCGCCGTGCGCATCGCCGACACCGCCCGTATCCGGGTGGCCCGCCATCCGTGGCGCCGGATCCGTCCCGGCCTCGCCGTGACGATCAGCGTGGGACTCGCGCACGAAAGCCGCGCGGAACCGGATATCGCGGCGGAACCGGAACGGCAGTTGCGCAGCGCCGACGCTTTGTTGTATATGGCGAAACGGGCCGGGCGAAACAAAGTGGCCTATCAGGACGAAGAATCATCACGGACGATTCCGCAGCCGCTGAACGCGGCCGAGTCCGCCGGCGCCTAGCCACTCGCCGCCACTCACACAGTAAGCGTCGCACTCTGCGTAGCGGTTTCGCACCTTTTAACGCAGCTTTAACCACGACCGCTCACCCGATCGCATGGACCGTTCGGCGCTTCTCGGTACCTTGAGTGAAGAAAATTCCGGGATGGTTGTCGTCACGAACCCGAGGTGTCCGTACGATAACGAAAGAGCTTCGACGAGTCGTGAAAGGAGACCGAGTGCCCGACGAGCACCACAACCCGGGGACCGGTCGCCACAGTCACACCGACAGAAGCGCCGGTGAGCGCGGCCGCAGGGCTCGACGCCGCTCGATGGACACCCACGGCGGGATCAGCGTTTCCGACGTCGTCGCACGTCACACCGGTGAACGCCCGGTCTTCGATCCCACCGCCGAGACGCCCGCTCCGCGCCGCCTCCGGCAGAGCGAACCGGCGCCCGAGCCTCCGAGACCCGGTGCGCGCGCCGCTCGGACGGAGCCGCCCGCACCTCGTCGTCCTCGTCCGGCCGCGCCCGTCGAGAGCCCGGCGCCCGCGCCTCGCGCGGCCAAACCCGCCACGCCGCGGGCACAGATGCCACCGCGGAACCCGCAACCGGCCGAGTCCCAGCGTCCGCCTCGTGCGCGCCAGCCGCGCCGCACTCCACAGGCCGCGCCCAGCCCCGAAGCGCCGACGCAGCGCCGTCCGCCGTTGGTGAACCCGGGCGCGCAGCAGCAGCCCGCGGCACCGCCGTCCCCGCGTCGTCCCCGCCGCCCGGTGCAGCGGCCGGTGCAGCAGGTGCCGGTCCCGCCGAGGTCCGAGATGGACCGGCTCACGATGACCGACGAGCTCGAGGCGATCGACGACGCGACGATCACCAAGCGCAAGATCGACCACACGCTGGCCCGGTTCTCCGCCGCGCACGACGAACTCGAGGCCGAAGAGGCCAAGAAACGCGAGCGCCGCGAACGGTTCGCCGCCCGCCCCGCCGCGCTGCTGGAGCAGACCCGCACGGCGCTGCAGCGGGTGGTCACGACCACCGATTCCGCACCCGCGGAGGCCGCCGAAGAGCCGGCCCCGCAGACCCGTCTGCAGGAGAAGAAGGAACGCAAGACCAGGCAGACGGCCAAGGCGGGCCGGATCGCCGCCGCCGTGGTCGCCGCGCTCGTGTTCCTCTCCATCGGTTCCGCGTGGGGCGCGCAGACCTGGTTCGACGCGAAGTTCAACACCGTCGCTTCGCTCGACGAAGACTCGGCCGACATCCAGGACGCCGCGGGCCAGACCGGCGACGAGAACTTCCTGATGGTCGGCTCCGACTCCCGTGACGGCGCGGCCGCCGAAGACGGCGTCGGCGACGCCGACGGCACCCCGGGTGCCCGTTCGGACACGGTCATGATCGCGCACGTCCCCGCCGACCGGCAGCGCGTCGTCATGGTGTCCTTCCCGCGCGACCTCGAGATCAGCCGTCCCGAATGCAAGCGCTGGGACCCGGCGACGTCGTCGTACTCGGAAGAGTCCGCGCCGGCGCAGAAGATCGCGAAGCTGAACACCGCCTACGCGGTCGGCGGCCCGCAGTGCGTCACGAAGGTCATCCAGCAGATCACCGGCATGAAGATGAACCACTTCGTCGGGATCGACTTCAACGGCTTCAAATCCATGGTCGACGCCGTGCAGGGCGTCACCGTGTACAACGAGAAGCCGGTCGACGACACCACGCTCGGCATGATCATCCCGCAGGCGGGCGAGGTGCGGATATCCGGCGACCAGGCGCTGAACTACGTCCGGGCGCGGCACGTCAAGGGCGACCCGACGTCGGACTACGGCCGGATCAAACGGCAGCAGGCCTTCCTCGGCGCGTTGCTGAAGACCGTGATGTCGAAGGAAGTCATCCTGGACACCGGCAAGCTCAGCGGGTTCATCGACGCGTTCGCCAAGGCCACCTTCGGTGAGAACCTCGGCATCAAGCAGATGATGACGTTGGCGAAGTCGATGCGCGGGATGGGATCCGACAAGGTCAAGTTCCTGACCGTGCCCACCACCGAAGAGGCGAACAAACGCGGCAACGAGGTGCTGGTCCAGAGCAAGGCGAAGGCCGTCTTCGACGCGCTGATCAACAACACCCCGCTGGAAGAGAAGGCGCCGGCGCCTCCCGCCGGCGAAACGGCGTCCACTCCGACCAGCTCCGCCAAGTCCGGCGGCGCCAAGAAGAGCAGCAGCTCAGGCTGAGGATCATTCGTTAGTCCGGGTTCACGTCGGGTTCACTCTGGGATGCGGCTTTGGCCCCTGTTCCGGCGTAGGGTTGGGCCATGCGTGAGGCTTACCATGTCGAACTCGAACAGCTCGCCGAGAACCTAGCGAGCATGTCGCTCCAGGTCGCCGACGCGATGGAGCGGGCGACCCGGGCGTTGCTCGAGGTCGATCTCGGACTCGCCGAGCAGGTGATCAGCGACGACGCGAAGGTCGACGACGCGCGCGCCGAATGCGAGGAGCAAGCGTACGCGCTGCTGGCCCTGCAGGCCCCCGTCGCGACCGACCTGCGGACCGTCCTCGCCGCGATCCACGCGGCGGAGAGCCTCGAGCGGATGGGCGATCTGGCCCTGCACGTGGCCAAGGCCGCGCGCCGCCGTCACCCGGATCCCGTGCTGCCCGACGAGGTGAAGGCCGACTTCGCCAAGATGGGCGAGGTCGGGGTGAACCTGGCCCGCCAGGTCGAGCAGGTCATCAAGTCCAAGGACGTCGAGGCCGCCCGCACGATCGAGTCGGACGACGACGAGGTCGACGAGATCCACAAGCACCTGTTCACGGTCATCATGGACCGGAACTGGGACCACGGCGTCGCCGCGGCGGTGGACGTCACCCTGCTGGGCCGCTTCTACGAGCGCTTCGCCGACCACGCCGTCTCGGTCGCGCGCCGGATGATCTTCGTGGTGACCGGCAAGATGCCCGGCTACGGACCCGACGAGCTGTAGGCACTTCGCTCTGGAGCCAAGGGGCCCTTCACCGCATCTCACGCGGTGAAGGGCCCCTTCGTCACGTCAGCGCCGGGCCTCACGACCATCTGGACCGACGCTCACCTCGCCGCTCCTGACCCCCAAGCGCGTGAAGGCCCCCTTCCCTCGGCTGAGCCGAGGGAAGAGATCGGAAGAGCG
>NZ_CP150484.1:1714408-1785426 GCF_037997115.1 Amycolatopsis coloradensis | reverse complement strand
TACTACCTTCCCTCGGCTGAGCCGAGGGAAGGGGGCCTTCACGCGCAAAAGGAGACTCAGCCGAAGCGGCCCGAGATGTAGTCCTCGGTCGCCTTCTCGTCCGGGTTCGAGAAGATCTTCTCCGTGTCGTTCAGCTCCACCAGGCGCCCCGGCTGGCCGACGCCCGCCAGGTTGAAGAACGCGGTCTGGTCCGACACCCGCGCCGCCTGCTGCATGTTGTGCGTCACGATGACGATCGTGTACTCCTTCTTGAGCTCACCGATCAGGTCCTCGATGGCGAGCGTCGAGATCGGGTCGAGCGCGGAGCACGGCTCGTCCATCAGCAGCACGTCGGGCCGCACGGCGATCGCCCGCGCGATGCAGAGCCGCTGCTGCTGACCACCGGAGAGGCCGCCGCCCGGCTTGTTCAGCCGGTCCTTGACCTCGTTCCACAGGTTCGCGCCGCGCAGGGCGCGCTCGGCGACCTCGTCGAGCTCCTTCTTGCCCTTGGTGCCGCCCAGGCGCAGCCCGGCCACGACGTTGTCGCGGATGGACATCGTCGGGAACGGGTTGGGCCGCTGGAACACCATGCCGATCGTGCGGCGGACCTGCACCGGGTCGACCCCGGCGCCGTAGATGTCCTCGCCGTCGAGCAGCACCTCACCCTCGACGCGGGCGCCGGGGATGACCTCGTGCATGCGGTTCAGCGTGCGCAGGACGGTCGACTTGCCGCAGCCCGACGGGCCGATGAACGCGGTGACGTTCCGCGGCGGCACCGAGAGGGTGACGCCGTCCACGGCGTGGAATTTGCCGTAGTAGATGTCCACGTCTTTGACGTCGATTCGTTTGGCCATCTCAAACAGCTCACTTCTTCTTCGGGGCGACAAGACGGGCAAAGAGCATGGCGAGGAGGTTCACGATCGCGATGATCAGTACCAGGGTGAGCGCCGCACCCCAGATCCTGTCGAACGCGACGGTACCTTCGTCGAACGGGTTGCTGACCCGTTCGTTGTTCATCAGAAGCGGCAAAGCGGCCTGCTCGCCACCGAAGATGTCCCAGTTCACGTAGGCCGAGTAGCCCACGAGGACGAGCAGCGGCGCGGTCTCGCCCATGACCCGGGCGAGCGCCATCATGATGCCGCCGATGATGCCGGACAGCGCGGTCGGCAGGACGATCTTCATGATCGTCTTCCACTTCGGCACGCCGAGCGCGTAGGAGGCTTCGCGCAGGTCGTCCGGGACGATCCGCAGCATCTCCTCCGAGGAGCGCACGACCACCGGGATCATCAGCAGCACCAGGGCCAGCGACACGGCGAAACCGCTGCGCGGGAGGCCGAAGGTGGTGATCCACAGTGCGTAGATGAACAGCGCCGCGACGATCGAGGGGACACCGGAGAGGATGTCCACCATGAACGTGGTGATCTTCGCGAGTTTGCCGCGGCCGTATTCGACCAGGTAGATCGCGACCAGCATGCCGATCGGCACCGCGATGATCGCGCAGACCAGGCCCTGCAGCACCGAGCCGATGACGGCGTGGGCCACGCCGCCGCCGACCTCGTCCGACAAAACCGAGCCGAAGTCCTCGGTCCACCAGTTGCTGTAGGGGATCCGCTTGACACCGTTGATGACCACGGTGGCGAGCAGCCACACCAGCGGCACGACGGCGATCAGGAACGACAGCCAGATCAGCGCCGTGGCGAAGCCGTTCTTGACCTTCCTGGCCATGCTGACCTGCTGGAAGGCGGGGGTGGTGGCGGGGGTCTTCTCGAGCGTGGTGGACATGCTCAGTCCCCCTTCTTGGCGATGACGGATCGCGCGATGAAGTTGACGATGAGCGTCAGCAGGAACAGCACGAGACCCGCCGCGATGTACGCGCCCGCCGAGATCTCGTTGTTGAGTTCCGCGTAGTCCGCCGCGATCTTCGAGGCGAACGTGGCGCCGCCGTCGAAGAGGCTCCAGGTGAACTCGCGGCCGACCGCGCCGGTCAGGATGATCGCGAGCGCGATCGTCTCGCCGAGCGCGCGACCGAGGCCGAGCATCGAAGCGCCGATGTAGCCCGCCTTGCCGAACGGGAGCACCGTGGTGCGGATGACCTCCCAGCGGGTGGCGCCCAGCGCCAGCGCGCCCTCGATATGCGGAGTCGGGGTCCGCTCGAACACTTCACGGGACAGCGAGGTGATGATCGGCAGGATCATCACGGCCAGCACGATACCCGCGGTGAAGATGGTGCCGCGCAGGTCCGGCGAGACGTTGCCCGCCGCGAAGAGCGGGATCCACGAGAAAGTGTCGTTGACCCATTGGGAGAAGGGCTCGATCGCGGGCGCGAAGACCATCAGGCCCCACAGGCCGTAGATGATCGAGGGGACCGCGGCGAGCAGGTCGATCACGTACGCGAACGGCCGCGCCAGCCGCTTCGGCGCGTACTGGGTAAGGAAGAGGGCGATCCCGAGCGAGATCGGCATCGCGATGATCAGCGCCAGCAGGGACGAGTACACCGTGACCAGCAGCAGGCCCATGATCCCGAAGCGCATGTCGTCCGGGGTGGTCTGCCAGACCTGGCTGGTCAGGAAGTTCACGTTGTCGGCCTGGAGCGCCGGGATGGCCTGCACCAGCAGGAACAGCCCGATCAGGCCGATCAGCGAGACGACGAAGACGCCGGCTCCGGTGGTCAGGATCTGGAAGATGCGGTCACCGGGTCGCACCGTCCTGGAATTGGGGCTCGCGAGTCGCACCGAGGACTTCTCGGGCGGTGACGCGGCAGATTGCTCCGAAATCGGGTCCTCCGTGAAGGTCTCGCGGACGCCAGAACGCCCACCGGGGTCGCCGGTGGGCGTTCTGGGCGAAGATGAATCGCTCATCGACTACTTCTGTCCAGCCTGTCTTTACTGATCAACCGAAAGGGTTGGCAACAGGGTCAGGCGATGGCCTTGACGGCGGTCAGGACCTTGTCCTGCAGGCTCTGCGGGATCGGCACGTAGCCCTTTTCCGAAAGCGGCTTCTGACCGTCGGTGGCGGCGACGTTCAGGAAGGCCTTGACGGCCTTGGCGACCTCGGGGTCCGCGTACTTGGAGCACACGATCTCGTAGGTGGCCAGGATGACCGGGTAGGCACCGGGGACGTTGCTGGAGTAGATCGAGTCCAGGTCGAGGGCCAGGTCGTTCGTGCCCTCCTTCTTGAACTTCGCCGCGTCGAGGGACTTGGCGACGTTCGCCGCGTTGAGCTCGACACCACCGGAGCCGCTGTCGATGAGGGCGGTGCTGATGCCGTCCTTCGCGAACGCGGACTCGACGTAGGTGATGGCGCCGTCGGCGGACTTCACGGCGTTGGCGACACCGTTGGACTTCTCCGCGCCGTTGCCGACACCGCCGTTGAACTTCTTGCCGTCACCCTGGGTCCAAGCGCCCTTGGACGCGACCTTCAGGTACTTCTGGAAGTTGTCGGTGGTGCCCGACTCGTCGGTGCGCGAGATGACCTGGATGGCCTTGTCCGGCAGGTTGAGGCTCTCGTTGCCCTTGACCGCCTTGATGGCCGGGTCGTTCCACTTGGTGATGCCACCGTTGAAGATCTTGGCGGTGACCTCGGGGGTCAGGGTCAGCTTGTCGACCCCGGAAAGCTTGTAGGCGATGGCGACCGGGCCGACGACCAGCGGGAGGTTCCACGCGTCGGAGGCGCACCGGGCCTTGGCCTTCTCGGCCTCTTCGTCCTTGAGCGGCGAGTCCGAACCGGCGAAGTCGACCTGGTTCGCGTTGAACTGCTTGATGCCGGCGCCCGAACCGCTCGGGTTGTAGTTCACCTTCTGGCCGGAGCACTTGGCGGCGTAAGCCTGCACGAAGATGTCGATCGCGTTCTTCTGCGCGGACGAGCCCTCGGCCGAAAGCGGGCTCTTGCCACCGCATTCGACGTTCGCCGCGCCGCTGGGGGCGGCGGCGGCACCGGTGCTGCCGGGCTTGGTCGCCGCCGGGTCGGATCCACAGGCGCCGAGCACGAGGGCGGCGGTGGCCACGATGCCGATCGCGCCCGCGGGCCGCATGATCTTCACTGCATTTCCTCCACTGGGAGACTTTCGCCGGATCGGTGGAACGGGAGCGTTCCTTCCGGACCCGGACACTAAGCACCGACAGTGGACAGGCGGCCGTCTAAGGGTGAACGGCAGGTGAACAAGGCGGCCGATGTGAGCAGCGCGACTACTCCGAAAGTGGCCCGTGTCCCAGCCGTGACCTGCGCGTCTGCTCTCCGTGACCGGTCAAGTGCCGCACGTGTGAAGGCGGTTACCGAGCGTATTGGACGTCGACCTCGTATCGAGTGAAGCCGAGCTTCGAATAGACCGCGAGCGCCGGCGCGTTGTCCCCCTCGACGTACAAGATCACTTGGCCCAGCCCGCGATCACGGAGGTACCGCAGCCCGGCGAGCGTGAGTGCCTTCCCGAGACCGCCGCCCTGGGCGTTCGGATCGATGCCGACGACATAGACCTCGCCCGCGGGCTCGCCGCCGAACCGGCCGGGGACGGCGTCGTGGACCTTCGTCCAGTGGAAGCCGATGACCTTCCCGTCCTCTTCCGCGAGGAAGAAGCCCTCGGGGTCGAACCAGGCTTCCTTCTCGGTCGCCCGGACCTCGTCGACGGTCAGGGCGCCCTGCTCGGGGTGCCAGTCGAAGGCGCGCGCGTTGACGCGGACCATCGCTTCCTCGTCCTGACCGGGGACGAACGTCCGCAGCGTGACACCCTCGCGCGTCACGGGCTCCGGCCACGCGGCCTCCGCTGTGTTGATATCCGCGTGCAGGATCAGCAGTTCGCGGGCGCGCTCGAAGCCTTCGGTCCCGGCGAGGTGGACGGCGGCGGGGTGGTCGCCGTGCGCCCAGACGCGCAGTGGCTTCCCCGCGGTCTCTTCGACGAGCGCCCTGGTGAGCGCCCTGCCGTGGCCGGAGCGGCGATGCGCGGGATGGACGAACAGTTCGGCGACCTGGTTGCCGTGCGAATCGCCTTCGGTGTCCAGGTGCGCGTACGCGACCAACTCACCGTCGAGGCGCCCCAGGAGATGCTGCCCACCGGCGAAACCGGTGTCCTCCGGACGGCCGTCGGCCTCGCGCACGGCGAGGAGGAAGTCGTGGATCTCTTCCGTGTCCGGTTCACCGGTCCAAGCCAGATCGAGCATGAAATCGACCCTACCCGGGAACCCGGCACCCGCCTGGACGTCTTGTCAGACAGGAAAGGGGACTCAGTGCGCGGAAAGCTCGCTCGGCTCGTAGACGCTCGCGTCCGGGGCGATGGCCTGCTTCGCCGCCCCCTTCGAAGGCCGCTCGAACTTGTAGCCGACGTTGCGCACGGTGCCGATCATCTGCTCGTGCTCCGGCCCCAGCTTCGCGCGCAGACGCCGGACGTGGACGTCGACCGTGCGCGTGCCGCCGAAGAAGTCGTAACCCCAGACCTCCTGCAGCAGCTGGGCGCGGGTGAACACCCGGCCGGCGTGCTGGGCGAGGTACTTGAGGAGCTCGAACTCCTTGTAGGTCAGTTCGAGGGTGCGCTTGCGGAGCTTCGCGGTGTACGTCGCCTCGTCGATGACCAGCTCGCCGACCCGGAGTTCGGCGTCGACCTGCGCGGCGCCGCCGTCGCGGGTGGTGACCAGCCGCAGCCGGGCGTCGACCTCGGCGGGACCGGCCGTCGGGAGAAGGATGTCGTCGGTACGCCATTCCGCACTGACCGCGACCAGCCCGCCCTCACCGACGACGGCGATGACCGGCGTGGAGGTTTCGTCCTCACCGGCGCCCTTGAGCAGGCGGCAGAGGCTCTTCGCGGAGGCGAGATCGCTCCGGGCGTCGAGGACGATGACGTCGCGGTGGCCGGCGTCGAGCAGCGCGGTCACTTCCGGAGCACGGACGCGTACGGTGTGGGGCAGCAGATCCAGAGCGGGCAATACCGTGGTGGCATCTGCTTCCGCGGTCAGTACCAGAAGGTCCAGGCTCATCGCCGCACCGCCTTCAGTCGTGGTCGCCTCGAACGTGGCTACAGCCGGTGCTTGGTGAGAATAGCGGGTGAACAGCCGAGGACCTACCCCGTGCTGGATCGATCACACCTGGCCAAAGAGGTTTACGAAGGAGATTCGACACGATGGTGAGCAGGCCCGTGGCGCGTGACGACCGACCGTCTTCCGGCCGGCCCGCCAAGCGAGGGAAGCGCCGTGGCCGGGGCTGGCTCATCGCCCTCGCGGTGCTGGTGGTGCTGCTGGTCGGGGCCGATTTCGGGGCCGCGGCGTTCGCCGAGCACACGATCTCCCAGAAGGCACGCCAGCAGCTGGAACTGGCCAACGATCCGGCGGTCACGGTGCACGGTTTCCCGTTCCTGACCCAGGCCCTTTCCGGTGACTACAGTCACATCACGATCAACGCCCAGGGCGTCGCCGTTCCGCCGAGGCTGCGGGACGTGGACTTCAACGCCGACATGAGCGACGTCACGGCCCCGCTGTCGGATCTGACGTCCGGCAACACGAAGTCGATCGTCATCGGCACGCTCAAGGGCGAGGTGACGATCAAGGCCGCGGACATCGCGCGGCAGGCACCGCTGNGCCGAGCGCGGCGACGTCGGCGGTCTCGGTGCGTTCGGCGACGACGCTTCACCGCATGCGACGCGGTGAAGGGCCCCTTCGTCGCATCAGATGCGGTGAAAGCGTCCTTCAGCGCCTGTGGGCACTGCCACGCGACCTCGGCAGGCCCGTCCGGGCAGGTAGCGACTAAAGTGCGTGGCGTGGAGATCCTGTTTACGACCCTGCTGGTGCTCGCCGGCGTCGCGATCACCTGGTTCGCCGTGTACGTCGTCTACCGGCTTTACGCGGACCAGCGCTGACCGATGACGGCTAGTGGCGACGAGGCCATCCAGGCCGCGGAGAAGCGCGCGGAAAGCACGCGCGACCGGAACCTTCCGCAGTTCGACGACATGCCCATCCCGGGCGACACCGCGAACCTGCGCGAAGGTCCGAACCTCAATGACGCCTGCCTGGCGCTCCTGCCGCTCGTCGGTGTCTGGCGCGGCGAGGGCGAGGTCGACTATCCGACCATCGACGGCCCGTACCGGTTCGGCATGCAGCTGACCATCGCGCACGACGGCCGCCCGTTCCTCACGCACGAGGCACGAGCCTGGCTGCTCGACGAGGACGGCAAGGTCATCCGTCCCGCCGCGCGTGAATCCGGGTTCTGGCGTCCGCAGCCCGACGACACGATCGAGCTGCTGCTGACCCACAACACCGGCATCGTGGAACTCTTCTACGGCAAGCCGCGCGGCAAGGCCTCGGTCCCGGCCTGGGAGCTCGGCACCGACGCGGTCGTCCGCACTTCGACCGCCAAGGACGTCACGGCTTCGCAGCGGCTCTACGGCATCGTCAACGGCGAGCTCGGCTACGTCGAGGAGCGCGCGATGATGGGCCAGGACCTGCAGCCGCACACGTCGGCGCTGCTGCGTCGCGTGGTGGGCTGACCCTCTTCCCATGCGGTGGCGTGCCTACGGCGAGCACGCCGCCCTGCTCGACTGCGCCTCCCTCGCCGAGTCGATGGCGGCGCACGCGACGGTCACGTCCGCGCGTCCGCCCGGGATCGCCGAACTCGTGCCCGGCGCCCGCAGCCTGCTCGTGGTGGAAATCCCGGGTTCGGCCGCCCTCGCGGCCGTCCGCGAACTGCTCGCGGACGCCGACCTCGAACATCCGCCGGAAGGCCGATCCCGCGAGATCACGCTCGACGTGACCTATGACGGCGAAGACCTCGAACTCGTCGCGCGGGACGCCGGAGTGTCCGTTGAGGACGTCGTCCGGCTGCACACCGGCGCCGTCTACACCGTGGCCTTCACCGGTTTCGCGCCCGGATTCGGTTACCTGACTGGGCTTCCCGAGCCGCTGCGGCAGCCGCGGCTGTCGGCCCCGCGCACTCGCGTGCCGCCAGGCTCGGTCGGCATCGCGGGCGAGTTCACCGGTGTGTACCCCCGTGTCTCGCCCGGTGGCTGGCGGTTGATCGGCCATACCCGGACCGTCCTGTTCGACCCCCGCGCCGACCCGCCCGCGTTGCTGGCGCCCGGCGACCGCGTGCGGTTCCGGAGTGCCGGATGAGGGCCTTGGAAGTGGTCGAGACCGGTCCGCTCGCGCTGGTACAGGACCTCGGCAGGCCCGGTTTCGCGCATCTCGGTGTCCCGCCGTCCGGCGCGCTCGACGTCCCGGCGCTGCAGCTGGCCAACCGGCTCGTCGGCAACGACGAAGCCGCCGCGGGAGTCGAGTGCCTGTTCGGCGGGCTACGGCTGCGCGCCACGACGTCCTGCACCATCGCGGTGACCGGCCCCGCCGTCGCCGTGGAGGTCGACGGGCGCCCAGTCGGCTCGCACGCGCCGGTGTGGCTGGCGGCGGGGCAGGTCTTGGCGATCGGTGCTCCCGACTCCGGACTGCGGTGCTACCTGGCGGTTTCCGGCGGGATCACGGTCGACGCGGAACTCGGCAGCCGGTCGCGGGACGTCCTGTCGGAGATCGGGCCGGCGCCGCTGAAAGCGGGCGACGTCCTCCCGCTCGGCACGCCGTCCATCCCCGGAGGTGCCGACGTCGTGCCCCCCACGGTCGCACCGGCCGAGCTCGTCGTGCCGATCGACCCGGGGCCGCGGGCGCACTGGTTCGAGAACCCGGCGTCCGGGCTCGCGAAGACCTGGACGGTGACGGCGGAATCGAACCGCGTCGGACTCCGGCTCGACGGGCACGCGTTGACTCGCGCGGCCGAATACGCGGAGCGGGAACTGCCGAGCGAAGGCCTGCTGACCGGCGCCGTCCAGGTGCCGCCGAACGGGTTGCCGGTGGTGTTCTTGGCGGATCATCCAACTACCGGCGGTTATCCGGTGGCGGCCGTGGTGAGACAGGCGTCACTCCCGGCCCTCGCGCAGGCCCGACCCGGAACCCTTCTCCGCTTTCACTCGTCCACGAGGGTGTGGAACAGGTAAAGGTCGACGGTGGCACGGGTGTCATCGACACGAATTCGGTCCCCACCCAACCAGAGCTTCCGCAGTCGCTGCGGATCGCGCTGGCCACCGGTCAGATGCGGCGCCCGCTCGGCGATACGCTCCGCCCGCTTCTCGATCTCTTCGCCGACGGCGAATACCAGGTCGCCGGACCCGAACGGCTGGCCGAGGACCGCTACCTGACCCCGAGCGCCGACTGGCCGCCCGCCGACGTGTCCCGCGTCGGCTACTACCGGACGGCGATCAAGAGCGGGCACCGGCCGGTCGCCATCGTGCTGGAGACCACCGACGCGGCGGTGATCCTCGACGGGCACCACAAGATCGCGGCCTACCGGGAAGAAGCGATCCTGCCGCACCTGCTGATCATCAGCCCGCTCGGCTGATGGACGCCCCGCGGTTCCGCGATCCGCAGATCCGGATCGAGGACCTCGCGGACGAGCCGATCCTCGTCGTCTGCCCGCGCTGCGCCGGCCGTGCCTCGGTCACACCCGATCGGCTGACCTGCGCCGGCTGCGCCCTGGTGCGTGTTCCTCCCGGCCCCGACTACCGCGCGTGGAATCGTCCGGTCGACCCGTTCTTCCGCGAGCCCCTATGGCTGCGCGCCGACTGCTGCGGCGGGCACACCCTCTGGGCGTTCCACGCCTGGCACCTCGACCTGATCGAACGGTTCGTCGTGGCGAAGCTGCGCGAACGCGAGCTCGGGGACCGTCCGGGCCTGACCTTGGTCGCGCGGCTACCCGCGTGGATGACGGCGGCGAAGCACCGGGACGAGGTCCTCCGGACCATCGCCAAGCTGCGCGCGACGCTCAGCTGATCGCGTACTCGCTCTCGTACGCGGCGGCCAGCTCGGCGTGGATCGCGCTGGAGTCGGCGAGCGCGACGCCGTCGAGCGTGTGCACCCTGGTCAGCTTGCGGACCGACGACGCGAGGAACAGCCCTTCGCCCTCGGTGAGATCCGAGACCTTGAGCGGCTCGACCTTGACCGACCAGCCCGCCCGTTCGGCGCCGCGGAACAGCGCCGCCTGCGTCGTCCCCGGCAGGATTCCGATGGTCGCCGGCGGCGTGTAAAGCGTCTTGTCCTTCGCGAGGACGACCGTCGAAGTCGGTCCTTCGAAGACCGTGCCGTCGGCGGCGGTGAAAATCACATCGCTCGCGCCACGGCGGCCCGCCTCCCGCAACGCGGCCATGTTGACGCCATAGGAAATCGACTTCGCGCCCAGCAGCAGCCACGGCGCGCGCTCGGCGAGGTCGGGCTCGAAACCGCGTTCGAGGGTGATCGCCGCGACGCCTTCGACACGGGCCCGCTGGACCTTCTCGTCGATCTCCACACCGAGCGCGAACCCGAACGGCTTCGCCTCCGGATCACCGTCGATTCCCCTGGTGTACACCAGTTTCAGCGCGATCTCGGCCGTGCCGGACCAGTTGTCGATGACGACCTGCGCGGCGCGCTCCCAGGCGGCGAGGTCCGGCTCCGGCAGGTCGAGCATGGCCGCGGAACGGGCCAGCCGCTCGAGGTGCGGGCGGAGCTCGCGGGGCCGTCCGTCGACGACGAGGATCGTCTCGAACACGCCGTCGCCGCGAAGCAGTCCCAGATCGTCCACCCGCAGGTGAGCGGCTTCGGGGTCGGCCAGGGTCCCGTCGAGGAAGGCAAGCACGCGCATGGGGACACGGTACTCACTAGCATGGGTTTCATGCCCTACCGCTCCCCCCTGCTCGACCTTCCCGGACCGATCGCGGCACCCGACGGGCATCCTGAAGAGGGTGTCCCGTGGCATTGGGGAGACCCCTTCGCCGAACAACGGACGGCCGCGCGCGGCGCGGTCGTGATCGACCGTTCGCACCGCGAAATTCTGGCCGTGACCGGGGAAGAACGGTTGTCCTGGCTGCATTTGGTGATCTCGCAGCACGTCACCGGGCTCGCCGAAGGCACCGGCACCGAGGCGCTCGTGCTCGACAGCCAAGGCCGCGTCGACACGCACATGGTCCTCGCGCACGCGGACGGCACGGTGTGGCTGGACAGCGACAGGGGCGCGGTGGCCACCAGCGCGCTGCCGTCCGGCGGCAAGCAGACTTTGCGCGAGTACCTCGAAGCGATGAAGTTCTGGTCCAAAGTGGACATCCGCGATGTCTCGGACGAGCTGGCGCTGCTGACCGTCCTCGGCCCCGACACGGACCGCGTGCTGGACTCCGTGGGCGTCTCCGTGGGCTCGGACCCGTACTCGGTCGTGGCGATCCCCGGCGGTTTCGCGCGGCGGATGCCGTGGCCGGGGCGGCACAGCGTCGACCTCGCCGTCCCCCGCGCCGAACTCGCCGACTGGTGGCGGCGCCTGACCGACGCGGGCGCGCGACCGGCGGGCAGCTGGACGTTCGACGCGCTGCGGGTCGAGTCGCTGCGGCCGCGGCTGGGGCTCGACACCGACGAGCGCACGATCCCGCACGAAGTGAACTGGGTCGACTCCGCCGCGCACGTGGCGAAGGGCTGCTACCGCGGACAGGAGACCGTCGCGAAGGTCCACAACGTCGGGCGGCCGCCGCGGTACATGGCGCTGCTGCACCTGGACGGTTCGCCGGAGATCACGCCGGAAACCGGCGATCCGGTGGTGCTGGGCGAGCGGACGGTCGGTCGCGTCGGCAGCGTGGTGCAGCACCACGAGCTGGGACCGATCGCGCTGGCGCTGGTCAAACGCTCGACGCAGCCGGGTGCGGAGCTGCTGGTGGGCGCCGAGGACCGTGTGGTGCAGGCGGCCATCGATCCGGACTCGGTGCCTGGTGAGGCGCCGGCGCCCGGGCGGGAAGCGGCTCAGCGGCTGCGGGGGTAGGCGGGGTCCTCTGCGGCTCCGCGCTGTTCCGTGAAGGCCTCCTTGCCTACCTTGAGGGTAGGGAAGGAGGCCTTCACTACCTGCAGGTGAGTCACTTTCGCCTCACTGGTCACGGCGACTGCGCGTGA
The DNA here is from genome assembly GCF_037997115.1 of Amycolatopsis coloradensis. NCBI lineage: Bacteria > Bacillati > Actinomycetota > Actinomycetes > Pseudonocardiales > Pseudonocardiaceae > Amycolatopsis > Amycolatopsis coloradensis. Next base: position 1,773,529 of record NZ_CP150484.1, on the reverse strand, counting down.
AGGCCTTCCCTCGGCTGAGCGCTGGAAACTCGCCCTTCACTCACGACCCAAGTACTTGAAGGCCCCCTTCCTTGCGCCTAACGCCATGAAGGGGGCCTTCAAGTACTTCCACCCCCGCCCACCACAGCCATCCACAAGTTGTCCACAACGTTGCCCACCTGTGGACAACTTCGCCGACCAGCACTTTTCCGCCTCCACCCCCGGTAGACTGGACCAGGGGCCGCCCCCGGGACGGGTGGGGGGCGGGCTCTGGAAGGAACCGAAAGACCGGCAGTGCGGCGGAGGGTGTCGCGAGGGGCGGAGATCTTTGTGGTATCGCTCCCTGCGGAACATTTTCGCTGGAGCGCGATAAGCTACGCGGGTGATCGAAGTCCGGCCCGGTGGTCGCCGTCGTATCGACCGCGTGCTCGGCCCTGGGTATCTCAGCGACCTCGGCGAGCTGACCCTTTCCGTGCTGCGCGAGCGCCGTGACGAGGCCGCGCAGGAGGAGACCGACCTGTCGTACCTGCGGCGCCTGCTGCACGCGCGGATCGACATCGTGCGGGCCGAGCAGGAGCGCAGGAGTTCGGGCGGCGAGAGCAGCGTCGTCGAGCGGCTGGCCGCGATCCTGGCGGACAACGCGATCGGCCCGGCGACGGGTTCGGGCAGGCACCAGCGGCTGGAGCCGTCGCGCGCGGGTGAGCACCGCCGGTTCGCCGAGGCGCTCATCGGCGACACGGACCTTTCCGACGTAAGCACGCTGTCGGACGAGAAGCTGGTCAACGCCCTCAACCGGTACGCCGACGAAGAGGTTTCGGTCTCCTCGTACCGTCGCGAGGTCCAGAGCGTCATGGACACCATCAACGCCGAGATCGCGACCCGCTATCGCAAGGGCACGGCATCGGTCGACGACCTGCTCGACACCGAACGCGGCGGATCCGAGTGACGAACCCGGTCCTGGTCGAGGTCGTCCGATCCGGTTTCGTGGAGAGCGTGCACCGCGGCGCGCTCGTGATCACCGCCCCGGACGGCTCGGTGTGGTTCTCCGCGGGCGACATCGAGCGGCCGGTCTACCCGCGTTCGTCCAACAAACCCCTGCAAGCCGTCGGGATGCTCCGCGCCGGTCTCACGATCGGCGACGAAGAGCTCGCGCTCGGCTGCGGATCGCACAACGGCGAACCCGGTCACGTCGAGGGCGCCTTGGCGATGCTTTCCCGCGCGGGGCTGACCGAGGACGCGCTGGCCTGCCCGCCCGCTTTCCCGCTGCACGAGCCCAGCATGCTGGCCGTGGCCTCGACCGGGAAACGCCGCGCGGCCATGAACTGCTCCGGCAAGCACGCCGCGATGCTCATGACCTGCGCTCAGCTCGGCTGGCCGACCAAGGACTACGAGGCCGAGATCCATCCGCTGCAGAAGATCATCCAGGCCACCGTCGCGGACCTCACCAGCGAGACGATCGAGACGGTCGGCGTCGACGGCTGCGGGGCGCCGTTGTTCGCGTTCTCCCTCACCGGCCTCGCCCGTTCCTTCGGCAGGCTGGTCACGGCCATCGGCGGGCCGGAACGCCGGGTCGCCGACGCCGTCCGCGCGCATCCGTGGCAGGTCGCGGGCACCGGCCGTGAGGACACCGTGCTGATGCGGACCATCGAGGGCCTGCTTTCGAAGGGCGGCGCCGAGGGGGTGCACGCGTTCGCCCTCCCGGACGGCACCGCGCTGGCACTGAAGATCGACGACGGCGCGGCCCGTGCCCGGATCCCGCTGCTGCTCGCGACGCTGCGCCACCTCGGCATCGACCCTGGCGACGAGGCCGGCGACCTCGCGCGCGACGCGGTCCTGGGCGGCGGGAAACCGGTCGGCGAGCTGAGGGTCGCCGAAGGTCTCTACGGCTAGTTCGCGCGTTCCCGCGCGGCCAGGTCGCCCCAGAAGTCCCGCAGGTCGGCGAACAGTTCCGCCAGCTCGTCGACATTGCCGGTGCGGAGCGCGTCGAGGATGTCGTGCACCTCTTCGGCGGTCGTGTCGGCCTGGAGGATCGGGTCGGCGAAGAGCTGCACGAGACCGCCGTAGTCGAGCTCGACCGCGGAGCCGGGGTGGAAGCTGTCGAGCCAGCGTCGCGTCTCGAGCAGCACCCGGCCCGGCCCCGAGTCGCCGAAGGTCGCTTCGAGCAGGTCGCCGACCTCGCGGGCGCGATGCCGCGCGTCGGCGATGGAGACCCGCCACGACACCTCGCGTTCGGGGTCGTCACGGCCCTTGCCGAGTTTGACCCGGCGCATCCCGGGGTCGAACAGCACGAACCACGGAAGCGGGACGGTCCACGTCGTCGACAGCGTGTGTGAAGCCGAGGCGGACAGATCGCCGATGGCGGACTTCGCCCGCGAGCGGATCGTGTCGAGTGAAGCGCCGCCGGCGTCGAGCACCGCGTTCTTCAACGCGGGGTGCGCGTCACCGAGGAACGTCACCAGCGCCGCGGCCGAGCGCGCGCGGATCTCCATCGGGCAGATCAGCAGCCCTGGGCCGGCGTCGCCGTGCTCACCCTCCGGCACGTCCTCGGGATCCAGGACGAGGACATCGGTGACGAGACTGGGCGCGGCCCTGCCGTCCGCGAGTTCGGCGGGCAGCAGCCGCCCCACATGCTGTGACTTGAGCCACAATGCCTGCTCGCGCGTCCCCGCGGCCGAACGATCGAGCCGGGCCGCTTCGACGGCCTCGAGCAGGCGTTCGTCCGGTGGATCCCCCAGCGCGAGCAGGGGCTCATATACGCGGAGATAAGCCGCGAACGGACGGGGCACACGAGCATCGTGGCACGCCGACCTGCGACTATCGCCACCGACCGGCCGGTAACCGGCGTTCGGTGAACACTGTCGCCACCGGCACACCGTGCCACGTCGCATCCAACCCCCCGGACACGGTACGGTGTCAGCAGGAAAGAATTGTCGAGACGATGCGGGGCCGCCGATTCCCCCGGCCGCCCCGCCCCTGTGCGAGGGGGTCGAGCCATGGGGCGCGGCCGGGCTAAGGCCAAGCAGACGAAGGTGGCGCGCGAGCTCAAGTACAGCTCGCACGAAACCGACTTCGATGCTTTGCAGCGCGAGCTGTCCAGTAGTTCCTCGGAAGACAGGCACGAGGACGACAAGCGGTATGACGACGACCCGTACGACGGGTACGACGAATACCGCCGCTGAGCAACGCGTGACACGCGAGGGTGGATCCGGGCTTGCCCCGGTAGACCACCCTCGCGTGTCGCGTGCTGCCCAAAATATGAGGAGGTGCCATGTCTGACGTAGCGCGAGTAGGTGTCGTCGGGGCCGGGCTCATGGGCTCGGGCATCGCCGAGGTGCACGCGCGGGCCGGGCTGGACGTGATCGTCACCGAGGTCAACCAGCCGGCGCTGGACTCCGGGCGGGCGCGGATCGAGAAGTCGCTGCAACGCGGCGTCAAGAACGGGAAGCTCTCGCCGGAAGACGCCGACGCGGCACTCGGACGGCTCCGCTTCACCACCGAGATCGGCGAGTTCGCCGACCGTGACCTCGTCATCGAGGCCATCCTGGAACAGGAGCAGGCCAAGGTCGAGGTGTTCCGGTCGCTGGACAAGATCGTCGAGCGTGAGGACGCGGTGTTCGCGTCCAACACCTCGTCGATCCCGATCATGAAGCTCGGGATGGCCACCGGCCGCCCGCAGCAGGTGGTCGGCATCCACTTCTTCAACCCGGTCCCGGTGCTGCCGCTCGTCGAGCTGGTGCCCTCGCTGCTGACCAGCGACGACACCGCCCGCCGTGCCGAGGAGCACGCGACCACGGCGTTGAACAAGACGGTGATCCGGTCGCAGGACCGCGCCGGGTTCATCGTGAACTCGCTGCTCGTGCCGTACTTGCTTTCGGCGATCCGGATGATCGAGTCGGGTTTCGCGTCGGCGGAGGACATCGACCGCGGTATGGAGCTCGGCACCGCGCACCCGATGGGCCCGCTGCGGCTCTCGGACCTGATCGGCCTGGACACCATCAAGGCGATCGCGGACTCGATGTACGCCGAGTTCAAGGAGCCGCTGTACTCCTCGCCGCCGCTGCTGCTGCGCATGGTCGACGCCGGCCTGCTCGGCAAGAAGACCGGCCGCGGGTTCTACAGCTACTCCTGACCGGCCTCTTCACAGCGACGGAGCGCCGCGACCGACTTGCGTAGGCCGCAGCCGCTCCAAGGCATCGAGAACTTCGGCGACGCTGGTGGGCGGAGCGCGGAGCGCTGCGGCTATGCGCCGCACCGCGTCCACGACCACACGCTCACTGAGCTCGACCCGGTCCAGGACGAAGTCGTCGGCGCTCTGGGCTTCGACGTTCCAGCGGCCGAGAACCCTTTCGGGAAATCCCGCAGGTTCTCGGTCACGATGACCCGCGCCTGCGCCTTGATCGCCGCCGCGAGCACGTGCCGATCGTCCAGGTCCGGCAGTTCGAGCGTGGTGACGAGCGGCTCGTAGCCTGTGACCAAGCAGTCCCGGACAGCGGCGTTCATCAGCTGTCGCGTCCTGTCGAGCTTGAGCGGGTCGAGATCGGGCCGGTTCTTCCGGAGATTCCGGAAGACCTCGTCGAGGATTTCGTCCGTCCACTTCGCCCGCACGAACCCGCTCTGCGCGATCCGGAGCAAGAAATCACGCAGAACGTTGGGGTAGAGCACATTGGCGTCGCAAAGGACCACGAAGGCCACTTGCTAGGTCAGCCCCATCTCCTGATTCAGGGCGGAAAGCTCGTCCGCGGCCTCGCGGCGGCGTCGGTCGTCTTCACGCAGGTAGTCGTGGAGGGAACCGGCTTTCACGCGGCGATGCTTGCCGACCGTGCGGTACTCGATCCGCCCCGCTTCCAGCAGCCCGATGAGGAACGGCCGGGAAACGTTGAGCAGGTCGGCCGCCTGCTGTGTGGTCAGTTCCGCGTGTGACGGGACGATGGACACGCTCTCGCCTGCCGCCACCAACGCCAGCACCCGGGCCATCAGATCCACGACTCCCCGGGGAACGACCACGGACTCTTCGTTCTCATCGACGACGACCCGCACGGTGTCCCGTTCATGACGCCTGGCCAGATAGGCCTCGACGTGCGGAAGCGCCTCGAGTGCCACGTCGATGTCGTGGCGTCCCGGGACGATCTGGTCGATGGTCAACGCAGTCATCACTGCTCCCGTGTTCAACGTGGTCCCAGTATCGGCTCTCAATGAATTATTCGCAACAAACGCAATAAACGCAACTCAATGGTGCGTTCAGCTTGCGTGGCGGCACACCTAGACTCGGAGGCGTGGGACAGGGACAGCTGCGCGCGGGTCTGGTCGGTGCCGGTCCGTGGGCGAAGACGGTGCACGCGCCAGGTCTCGCCGATCACCCCGGGATGACGTTGCGCGCGGTCTGGGCCAGACGTCCCGAGGCCGCGAAGGAGCTGGCCGAGGCGCATGGCGCCCAAGCCGTCGACAGTTTCGACGAGTTGCTCGACCAGGTGGACGCGGTCGCGTTCGCGGTGCCGCCCGCCGTCCAGGCGGAGCTGGCGGTCAAGGCGGCCGAAGCGGGCAAGCATCTGATCCTGGAGAAGCCGATCGCCGCCGACCTCGACGGCGCGCGGCGGCTCGCGGACGCGGTGGAGGCCGCCGGTGTCGCGGCCCTCGTGGTTCTCATCCTGCGGTTTTCGCCGATGACGCGCGAGTGGCTCGACGGCATCAAGGAAGCGGGCGGCTGGCGTGGCGGCGGGGCGCGATGGCTTTCGGGCGCGCTGCTCGGCGGTCAGTACCAGTCGTCGGCGTGGCGGCACGACTCCGGCGCGCTCGCCGACATCGGCCCGCACGCCCTCGATCTGCTGGACGCGGCTCTCGGAGAGATCACCGAGGTGCTCGCCGCGAACCGGACCGATGACGATCTGTGGCAGTTGCTGTTAGCCCACGAGGGTGGCGCGACCAGTACGGCGACCCTGTCGCTGAGGCTGCCGATCCAGCCGACGGTCGTCGAAGTGGCCGTGTACGGCGAGCACGGCTACCGCACCTTGGGCCGCAAGCCGGGCTCGGCGGGCGAGTCGTATATCGCGCTCCTGGACGATTTCGCCGCGATGGCCGCGAGCGGGACGACCTCGCACCCGTGTGACGTGCGTCGCGGACTGCACCTGCAGAAGCTGCTCGAGCACGCGCGGGAGCTCGCCGGACACGGCAAGTAGTACACAGGTCACCCACAAGGCTTTTCCTTACGCGATAAGGCCTTCTTCCGAAGAGTTCGCGGTCATCCACAGGTTTGTCCACAGGTTCCTTTGTGGACGGTCACCAGCATGGGAAAACCTTTTCCGCCACCGGGAAAGATCACCTCTTAGTGCGTTCACTCCGCCGTGCCGAGTCGATCTTGTGATGCGAAGGTGATCTTGGGCGCTCCGGAAAGGAAGGCCATGGGTGAGCTGCTCCGCGCTTTCGGCGGGATGATCCCGTTGACGATCATCGCGATTCCGTACGCATTGCTCGGGTGGCCGCTCCTCGCGGCGCATCGACGGCGAAGACGTGCCGACCCCTTCTCCGCGTCGGCGACGGCCGCTGTCGACATGACGCTCGCACTGGCCTGTTTCCTGGTGTTGTGCCTGGTCACGATGCCGGTGACCGGCGCGCAGGACAGCAGGCTGAACCTCGAACCCGGCACCGACCTGCGGCTGGCCCTGTCCGACAGCGCCAATCTCTGGCAGGCGCTGGGCAACGTCCTCATGCTGAGCCCGCTCGGCGCCCTGCTCCCGGTGCGGTCCCGCCGCCTGCGGTCGCTGGGCCGGATCGCGCTGGGCGCGCTGGCCGTCTCGGTGCTGGTGGAAGGCACGCAATATCTGATCCAGGTGGGCAGGGTGACCTCGGCCGACGACATCCTGCTGAACACACTGGGCGCCGTGGCGGGCGCCGCGCTGAGCAAACGTCTGTGGCACCGCCTGGACGTCCGGCCGCCGGTGCGGATCCCGGTCCAGGTCCGGCGGGTGTGCGACGCCCCCGTCCGGCTGCGGGTCCCGAGATCGGTATGGGACGAGCGGTATTCGAGCATCGCGCATCCGCAGCGGAGGTAAATCGGTTGACCGTCGTGCGAGAGTGATCGCGAAAGCCTGCTGCGTACCAAGAAAGAGGGATGCCTCATGCCTGACGCCTTCGGTGGCGTCGGCACGAGCTAGCCGGCGCATACGCCAGCTCCACCACGCACGCGGATCCTCCCGTGCGTCTCCTTCTTCTGCCCGAAAGGCTTTCCACCAGTGCTTTCCGAGACGATTCGTGCTTTGCAGTCCTACATCCGCCTCACCGCGGCGAAGTTCCGGGAGACCGAGCGGATCGGGCCGTTCCTGGCCACGTACTACCTCCAGGCCGACAGCCCCTTCCTCAACTACGCGATCCCCGATGACTGCGCCGTTCCCACCGAGGACGACGTCGCCGCCCTCACCGAGGCGTTCCGCGAGCGCGGGCTCGTGCCGCGTCTGGAGTTCCTCACCGAAGCGGTTCCGGCCGCCGAGGCCGTGCTCGTCGAGTGCGGCTACACGCTGGAGCGGCGGGTTCCGCTGATGATCTGCTCCCCGGGGCAGGTCGTCGCACAACCGGAACCGGCCGGCATCAGCTTGATCACCCCGAAGACCGACGGCGAACTCCGGCAGATGATCCGGGCGCAGAACGTGGCGTTCGGGGAAGACGATCCCGATCGGCACCTCGACCCCTCACCGGATCAGCTGAGCGGCGAGACCCTCTCGGTGATGGCCGTGGCCGAGACCGGCGAGGTCGTCGGGGGCGGGGTCGCGACCCCGATCCTCGACGGCGCGACCGAGATCGCCGGGATCGGGGTGATCGAGGAGTACCGGAGCCGCGGGATCTCCGCGGCGATGACGGAATACCTGACACGCGAAGCCCACGCTCGCGGTGGCCGGTCGGTGTTCTTGACGCCGGGCGCCGGGCAGGCGGAACGCGTCTACGGCCGGGTCGGCTTCAAGACCGCCGCCGAATGCGTGCACCTGTCAATCGTCTGAGTAGCCGCCGCGGCGTGATTTCTTGACCTCGCCGCGGCGCTTCTTCGACGCCAGGCGGCGTTCCTTCGAACCTCGCGAAGGTTTGGTGGGACGCCGCTTGGCTGCCGGAGGCGCCGACGCGTCCAGCAGCAGCGTCACCAGCCGCGCCCGCGCGGCTTCCCGGTTCATCAGCTGGGAGCGGTGTTCGGACGCGGTGATCGTGACGACCCCGTCGACCAGCCGCGACGAAAGCCGATCCAGCATTCGCGCCCGGAGATGCTCCGGGACGGACGCCGAACCGGCCACGTCGAAGGACAGTTCGACCCGCGAGTCCGTGGTGTTCACGCCCTGCCCACCCGGACCCGACGACCGGGAGAACCGTTCGCTCAATTCGGCACCCGGGATCACGAACCGGGTGCCGACCACCACGTCATCAGCCACGGACCCAGTGTTCCACCAGGGCCAACAGAATATTCAGAAGCGCGGGTGGTCACCGGAGAGCACGGCACGCGGGCCGTCCGGGTCTTCCGCGGGCTGCACGTCGCCGAGGATCCACGCCGGCACGTGCCGCGCGGTCAGCATCGCCAGCGCCCGGTCGACGTCGTCGGCGCCGACGATCGCGACCATGCCGACGCCCATGTTGAACGTCTTCTCCAGCTCGGCACGCTCGACCTTGCCGCGGTGGCCGATCAGCGCGAACACCGGCGCCGGGGTCCAGGTGCCGCGTTCGAGCCGCGCGACCAGGCCGCGCGGCATGACTCGGGCGAGGTTCTGCTCCAGGCCGCCGCCGGTGATGTGCGCGAACGTGCGGACGTCGGCCTCGGCCGCCAGCGCGAGGCAGTCCTTCGCGTAGATCCTGGTCGGCTCCAGCATCTCCTCGCCCAGCGAGCGGCCGAACTCCTCGACGTGCCCGTCGAGCGGCATGCGCGCGATGTCCAGCAGCACGTGCCGGGCGAGCGAGTAGCCGTTGGAGTGCAGGCCGGACGAGCCGAGCGCCAGGACGACGTCACCGGGGCGGACCCGCTCCGGGCCGAGCACGTTCGACGCCTCGACGACGCCGATGCCGGTGCCCGAAAGGTCGTAGTCGTGCTCGCCCATCAGGCCGGGGTGCTCCGCGGTCTCGCCGCCGAGCAGCGCGCAACCCGCCTGGACACAGCCCTCGGCGATGCCGCCGACCAGTGCCGCGATCTTCTCCGGGACAACCTTGCCGACGGCGATGTAGTCCTGCATGAACAGCGGCTCGGCGCCGGTGACGACCAGATCGTCGACGACCATCGCGACCAGGTCGATGCCGACCGTGTCGTGCTTGTCGAGTGCCTGCGCGACGGCGATCTTGGTGCCGACCCCGTCGGTCGACGAGGCCAGCACCGGCTCTTTCCACTTGTCCAGCTTCAGGGAGAACAACCCGGCGAAACCGCCGACCCCACCCATCACCTCGGGCCTCGTGGCCCTCTCGGCGTGCGGTTTGAGCAGCTCGACGGCTTTGTCACCGGCGTCGATGCTGACGCCGGCGGCGGCGTACGTGGCGCTCGTGGACTCGCTCACGGAAGCGGACTCCAACTCTGGAAGAGAGGTCTAGGGACGCCGGATGGCGTCCTCAGCACCGTACCCGGCAGGGCTGACGGGCTTCGCCGCGCCATTGACCGAGTCCAGGCTCTCCAGCAGGTGCTTCCCGATCAGCGCGTCTTCGGGCAGCGCGATCGGGTACTCGCCGGAGAAGCACGCGGTGCACAACCGCGACTTCGGCTGCTCCGAAGCCGCGACCAGCCCGTCCAGGGAGATGTAGCCCAAGGTGTCCGCGCCGATGGAGCGGCGGATGCCGTCGAGGTCGACGCCGTTGGCCACCAGTTCGGCACGGGAAGCGAAGTCGATCCCGTAGAAACACGGCCAGCGGACGGGCGGCGACGCGATCCGGACGTGCACCTCGAGCGCGCCCGCCTCCCGCAGCATGCGGACCAGGGCGCGCTGGGTGTTGCCGCGGACGATGGAGTCGTCGACGACGACGAGCCGTTTGCCGCGGATGACGTCGCGCAGCGGGTTCAGCTTGAGGCGGATGCCCAGCTGGCGGATGGTCTGCGACGGCTGGATGAAGGTGCGGCCGACGTAGGCGTTCTTCACCAGGCCGGTGCCGTAGGGAATGCCGGAGCCCTGCGCGTAGCCGATGGCGGCCGGGGTGCCGGATTCGGGCACCGGCATGACCAGGTCGGCGTCGGCCGGGTGCTCGGCGGCGAGTTTCCGGCCGATCTCGACGCGGGTGGCGTGCACGCTGCGGCCGGCGATCGAGGTGTCGGGGCGGGCGAGGTACACGTACTCGAAGACGCAGCCCTTGGGCTCCGGGTTCGCGAACCGCGAGGACCGCAGGCCCTCGGCGTCGATCGCGATGAGCTCACCGGGCTCGACCTCGCGGACGAACGACGCGCCGCAGATGTCCAGCGCGGCCGTCTCGCTCGCGACGACCCAGCCGCGTTCGAGCCTGCCGAGCACCAGGGGGTGCACACCGTGCGGGTCGCGCGCGGCGTACAAGGTGGACTCGTCGGCGAAGACCAGGCAGAAGGCGCCCTTGAGGGTGGGCAGCAGTTCCAGCGCGGCGGCTTCGATGCCCTTGTCGGCGGCGTTGGCCGCGAGCAGCCCGCACACCAGGTCGGAGTCGCTGGACGAACCGGTCAGGCCCGCGTGCGGTTTGAGCCCGGCTTCGACCGTGCGATCCCGCAGCTCGGCGGTGTTGACGAGGTTTCCGTTGTGCGCGAAGGACAACCCGCTGCCGGTGGCGGTGGTCCGGAAGATCGGCTGCGCGTTCTCCCAGATGGTCGCGCCGGTGGTCGAGTAGCGGCAGTGGCCGACGGCGATATGTCCTTGCAGTGACTGCAGGACCTGCTCGTCGAACACCTGGCTGACCAGGCCGAGATCCTTGAAGACGACGATCTGCGAACCGTCGGAGACCGAGATGCCGGCCGCTTCCTGGCCGCGGTGCTGAAGTGCGTAGAGCCCGTAGTAGGTCAGCTTCGCGACCTCTTCTCCGGGCGCCCAGACACCGAAGACGCCGCATTCCTCGCGGGGTTCCGGATCGGGCTGGTCGGTCACGGGCTGTCCGGCGAGGGACGGGTCGGAAACCACCGAGGTGCTCCCAGGGAGAAAGAGGGCAGGCCGCCACCAGTGTAAACGGTGAGCAGGAGATCAACGCGCCGCACGAAGTGGCACTGGACACGCTTCGCGCTGTAACACTGAGTGAACCCGCAGCCGCGAACGACGTCGGCAGGGCGGGCCGGCCTTCCAAGTCGCGATGGCGGACAGGGCGCCCCTGCCCCCGCGATAGCGGGGTCTTCGACCGGAGCGGGTTCTTATGACCGTGAGTGACGGGCGGGTGTCAAGGCCCGGCACTCACGACCCCCGACCAGCCGGCCGCTCCCCCTCGACAGAGGCGGTCGACTGTGCTTATGAGCCCCCGGATCAGCTTGCGGCGAGCCACTTGGACGTGCCGCCACGGCCGGGAACCCAGCAGCCCTTGGCCGCGGTCTCCGGGACGTACAGCGAGCCGGGGGTCCGCTCGTCCGGAAGCGCGAGCAGTGCCGTCAGCACCGTCGCCGCGTCGCCGGCGAACCGCCACAGCGAGACCTCGGGCTCGAGGATGTCCTCCTCGGTCCCGGGCAGGCGGGTGGCGACGACGTCGTCCTCGGCGTTGAGCCGGACCACGTCGACCACGTTGTCGTGGACTCGCACGCCGACCACGGCGAGGACCTCGCCGTTCGCGTCGCACGGGTGCACGAACTGGTACCCGCGGTGGATCAGTTCCTGCAGGCCGCTTTCGATATCGGTGATCTCCGCGGTGATGGTGTCACCCGAGGACGTCATCGAATTCGCCGTCCTTGGCCCCCGCGAGGAACGCGGCCATCTCGGCCTGGGTGTAGATCAGGGCCGGCCCGGCCGGAAAGCGCGAGTTGCGCATCGCGATCTCGCCGGAAGCGAGCGGCGCCACCTCGACACAGTTGCCGATCGCGTTGCTGTAGCTGGCTTTGCGCCATTGGGCGCCGGTCAGACGATCGGCCGGGATGCCGTTGTCGAACTGTTCAGCCATGGTCCCCACCTTCCCCGACAGAAGACTTCGGGCAATGCATCTGCATGTGCATTTGCCTGTGATCCCAAAGTTAGCACGTGTGGCTGCAGCGGTAAATGCACGTGCAGAAGTTTTTGCAGAATTCGCGGAGGGTGGTGGCTTAAGTCCTCGACCGTCCCACTAAAGGGTGACGAGCGCAGCCCCTGTCGAGTGAACAACTACCACTTGTGGCCACTTTTTCGAGGACACGCAAGGAAATCTCGGCCGTTCACGGATACGGCAGGCAGCCCCACAACGGTGAGCGGCTCAGATTTCGGCGCGGCGCTTCATCAGCATCTGGCGACTGCGGTCCGGCGTCTCCGCGTCGACCGCGAGCATGTCCAGCGCCCGGCTGTACCGCTCGATCTCGTCGCGCTTGTCGATGTAGTGCGCGCCGGTCAGGTACTCGGTGTAGGCGATGTTCGGCAATTCCTCTTCCGCGAACCTAAGCAGCGAGAACGCGCTGTCCGCGGAGTAGCCGCTCCGGTCGTACGGGAGGACCTGCACCGAGATGTTCGGCTGCTGGATCATCTCCAGCAGGTGGTCGATCTGGCCCTTCAGCACCTCGCGGTCGCCGATCGGCCGGTAGAGCACCGACTCGTCGAGCACCAGCCACAACCGCGGCGCGTCCGGCCGCGACAGCATCTTCTGCCGCCGCATCCGCAGCGCGACCCGGCGGTCGACCTGCTCGTTGACCATGTCCTTGCGGCCGTGGCTCATGATCGCCCGCGCGTAGTCCTCGGTCTGCAGCAGACCCGTGACGTACAGCGGCTCCCACACCTGGATCCGGGCCGCGGCCTCTTCGAGCCCGACGAGGTCGTTGAACCAGCTCGGCATCAGGTCGCCGTAGCGGCGCCACCAACCCGGCTCGTTCGACTCCTTGACCATGTCGAGGAACTGCTGCCGCTCGCCGGGATCGGTCATCCCGTACATGGTCAGCAGATCGGCGACGTCGCGTTCCTTGAAGCCGACGCGGCCGAGCTCGAGCCTGCTGATCTTCGACTCGGATCCCCGGATGCTGTAGCCGGCCTCCTGGCGTGTGATGCCCGCGTCCTCACGCATCCGGCGGAGCTGAGAGCCGAGGATCATCCGTCGCGCGGTGGGACCCAGGGACTGCTCACCGCCAGGCGGGGTGACCGCGTTCATCGACCGGGGACCTTTCGCACGACGACACTCACAGGGGAACAAGCCGATTACTGAAAGTACACGTTTGGGCCTCGACACGACAGGGATGGCTCGGTTTACCGGTCGCGTACCTGGTTCTACTCTACGTAGAGCCCGAGACTTCCGACACAGTTTTGTGAGGTTCAAGATGCCCGACGCCCCGACCCGGACGGAACGAGTGCCCGTGGGTGTCGACCCGACCCGGGCCAGCATCGCCCGGGTGTACGACGCCTTCCTGCTCGGCAAGGACAACTACGAGATCGACCGGGAGGTGCTGCGCAAGGTCCAGCAGGCCGCCCCCGAAGCGCAGGACCTGGCGACCGAGAACCGCGGCTTCCTGATCCGCGCGTGCCGGTTCCTCGCCAGCCAGACGGGCATCACCCAGTTCCTCGACCTCGGATCCGGCCTGCCCACGGCCGAGAACACGCACCAGGTGGTGCAGCGGATCAACCCGGAGATCAAGGTCGTCTACGTCGACAACGACCCGGTCGTGCTCGCCCACGGGCGCGCGCTGCTCGAAGAGAACGAGAACACGCACTTCGTCTCGGACGACATCTTCGAGGCGGAGCGGATCATCGAGAACCCGGACATCCGGCGGCACATCGACTTCACGCAGCCGATCGCGTTGCTGCAGCTCGGGACCCTGCACCACTACAACGGGCCGCACGACGAGCCCGCCAAGATCATGAAGAAGTACATCGACGCGCTGCCGTCGGGTTCGTACGTGGCGATCTCGCACTTCTCCGACCCGGAGGACGAGCTGTCCGAGGTCGCCCGCAAGATGGAGGAGTTCTTCATCCACAGCCCGATGGGCTCGGGCACCTTCCGCACCAAGGCCGAGATCGAGGAGCTGTTCCACGACCTCGAGATGGTCGAGCCCGGCGTCCGGCTGTGCGCCGACTGGTGGCCGGACGGCCCCCGGATCAAGGAGCTGAACACGGCCCAGCGGACGATCTCGGGTGGCATCGGCCGCAAGGCTTAAGACTCAGCGCCCTGCAATGAAGGACTCCTTCATCGCGAATTTTGCGATGAAGGAGTCCTTCATCGCAGGGCTGGGCGGGATCTAGAGGCGGACCAAGGGCAGCCAGCGGGCCAGGTCGGCCCTGCTCCCGGAGGCGGTGACCCGCCCCGACTCGACGGCCTCGACCCAGCCGAGCAGCCCGGTCGCCAATTCCAGCCACGTGCGCGGATCCGTTTCGACGACGTTCGGCGGCGTCCCGCGGGTATGGCGCAATCCTTCGACACACTGCACAGCCGCGAACGGCGGCACCCGCACTTCGACACTCTTCCCCGGAGCGTCCCCGGCCAGCGTCCGCAGGCTCAGCCGCACTGCCGCGGCCAGCTCGGTACGAGCCGGTTCCGGACCGGATCCGCTCAACCAGGGGGAAATCGCCGCGATCGCGGCTCGTAACTCAGCGGGGTCGACCGAACGCGAAGAGGCCATGGGAGAACAGTAGAGTGAGCGCGAACGAACCTTCAGGCACCCGGAACGTGGGGATGGCGATGGCGCAGCGGGACGAGGCGGATCGGTTGGCGTCCAGCCCGGCGGGCAAGCGGAAACAGGCCAAGCCGAAGATCACCGAAGAGATGCGCGCCAACGCCAAGGCCAATCCCAACAGCTGGCTTTATGTCATCGACGAGGCCTTCGACCCCGACGGCCCGGTGCCGTCCTGGGCGGTCGTCGGCGCGTACCCGGTGAACGGCGGGGGCGAGATCGTCGAGGACTTCCACCCCAACGATCGCTACCGTCCCTCGCCCAAGGCGCTCGGTTTCCCCGAGCCGCGCAACGAACTCGAGCAGCTGCTCCAGCTGGTGCGCACGAACCACCGTCCGGCCGCCGACCTGCCGCGGGTCATCCTCGACTCGACGCTGTTCGTCTACGCCCTTTCGCCGGTGCAGCGCACGGTGATCGGCTTCCACAACACCGACGGCAAGGTGCTGGTTCCCGCGTACACGGCGAAGTCGCTGGTGCCGCGCGAATGGCCGCACGCGAGGGCGGTACTGGGCCGGGACATGGTCCCGCTGCTCGCCGGGCACCCCGTGACGATCAATCCCCACGACCGGCTCACCGCGATCATCCCCTCGGAGCACCTCGACAAAGCCCTTTCGGACGAGCGTCGTTAGGGCCGATTAACCCACTCGGCCCAATTTATTCAGGCCGAACGCCACTCTTTCGAGTGATGTTCGAGTCGCTGATTCCCTTTCCGCGGGGGATCGTGACGACGTGATGAGTCGCAGAGTGTGTTCAAAAGGCTGGGGGGCCGTCCTCGCGGCGGGGGTTTTGCTGCTCGCGCAGACCCCCGCCGTCGCACGGGAAAGCGGGCCTCGTTACGACGGGGCCGAGGAGCACTACGCCGGTTCACAGATCGCGCTGCACGAAGGCGTCAACGTGTCGGTGGGGCCGCTGTACGGCGGCGAAGCGCAGACGCTCGGCCACGACGTCAGTGGTCATCAAGGCGAGGTCGACTGGCCCGCCGCCGCCCGGACCGGCGCGAAGTTCGTCTACGTGAAGGCGACCGAGGGCACCGGCTTCGTCAATCCCCGGTTCGCCCAGCAGTACAACGGTTCCTACGGCGTCGGCCTGATCCGCGGCGCGTATCACTTCGCTCGCCCCGACATCTCGGACGGCGCCGCGCAGGCGCACTACTTCGTCGACCACGGCGGCGGCTGGTCCAAGGACGGCAAGACGCTGCCGGGCGCGCTGGACGTCGAGTACAACCCGTACGGCGAAACCTGTTATGGCAAGACGCCGGCGCAGATGGTCGCATGGATGGCGTCGTTCGCCGAGACCTACCTGTGGCGGACCGGGCGGCATCCCGCGATCTACACGTCGACGAGCTGGTGGAAGCGCTGCACCGGGAACAGCACCGTGTTCTGGCAGAACCCGCTGTGGATCGCGCGCTACAACACGGAGATCGGCGAGCTGCCCGCGAGCTGGAAGACCCACACCATCTGGCAGTTCTCGAACAAGGGCAGCCTGCCCGGCGACCAGAACTGGTTCAACGGCACGGTCGATCGCGTGCGCGCGCTTTCGCTCGGCTGAACACTCACCCGAGTGGGCGTTACAAGATCACATAACGAGGACTACTTGGAAATGAAAATCACCCACGTGTAGTACCAATTTCACGGAAGTTAGTGACAAACCCGGCACTCGTCGTCAACAATCGTGCCCGGACGGCTACCACCTGCAAGGTCGCCGTCCTCAGCGAGGGTTATCCGTGAAGGGATTGTCGTAATGCGCACTTCCCGAAGAATCGCCATCGCCGTCGGCTCCGCGCTGCTCCTGCTCAGCAGCACGGTCCAGGCGTCGGCCGCCCCGTCCCCCGAGATCATGTCGATCGAACAGGATCTCCAGCAGAACGACCACACGATCGGATCGCAGATCCGGCGGGTGGAAGGCGACACCTCCACCCCGGACTCCAAGGCCAAGGCCGCCCAGCCGCAGCCCGAGGCCGGCGTGCTCGCGACGGTCGCGGGGATGGACGTGGCCAGCTATCAGGGCAACGTCGACTGGAACTACTGGTGGAACCAGGGCAAGCGCTTCGTGTGGACGAAGGCCACCGAAGGCACGAGCTACAAGAACCCGTACTTCGCCCAGCAGTACAACGGTTCCTACAACAAGGGCTTCATCCGCGGCGCGTACCACTTCGCCCTGCCGAACGTCTCGAGCGGCGCGGCGCAGGCCGACTTCTTCGTCAACAACGGCGGCGGCTGGTCCAAGGACGGCAAAACCCTGCCGGGCGCGCTGGACATGGAGTACAACCCGTACGGCGCCACCTGCTACGGCCTGAGCCAGTCCGCGATGGGGGCGTGGATCCGGGCGTTCCACGACCGCTACCAGGCACGCACCGGCCGCTGGCCCGTCATCTACACCTCGACGAGCTGGTGGAGCACCTGTGTCGGCACGTCGCAGAACTTCGGTGGCACGGTCCCGCTGTGGATCGCGCGGTACGCGTCCACCGTGGGTGCGCTGCCCTACGGCTGGGGCTACTACACCGTGTGGCAGTACACCTCCAGCCCGCTCGACCAGAACACCTTCAACGGCGCTTACGACCGCTTGCAGGCACTGGCCAACGGCTGAGCTGCGCATTCCGTGAACAAGCGGCTCCCGGCCTCGGCCGGGAGCCGCTTTCGCGCGCCGCTTTCAACGCACGGTACCTTCCGAGCAGAATGCCCTGAAATCCCTGGCACGGGCGGATCCGGAACCAGCGCTGACCGCCGGTCGTCTGATCAGAAGCCTCAGGCCCCAGTACGGAAGGCGAGACCGATGACCTACCCACCCCAGCCAGGCCAGCCCTATGGCCAGGACCCCCAGGGACAGCAGCCGCACCAGGGTGGCTGGGACCAGACCCAGCAGTACGGTCAGCCACAGCAGTACGGGCAGCAGCAGGGCTGGGACCAGACCCAGCAGTACCCGCAGCAGCCCCAGCAAGGCTGGGACCAGACCCAGCAGTACCCGCAGCAGCCCCAGCAGGGCTGGGACCCGAACAACCAGGGCTACCAGCAGGGCTTCGGCGGCCCGCCCGCGCCGCCGTCGAAGAGCAAGACCGGTCTGATCATCGGGATCGTGATCGGCCTGGTCGTGCTGATCGCGTTCGGTGTCACCGGGTTCGTCGCGCCGGGCTTCCTGCTCAGCAAGGACGAGGGGAACAACACGGCCGCGCCGCCCGCGTCGTCGTCCGAACAGGCGCCGACCTCCGCGCCGAAGAGCAGCCCGAAGTCGAGCTCGCCCAGGAGCAGCCCGAGGAGCACCGAAAGCGGGGGCACGGGCTCCGAGGGCAACCCGAAGGGCATCCAGAACCTGAAGGACTTCCTGGCCAAGGTGAGCGCCGGGGACAAGGCCGGCGCGCTGGCGCTGGTGTGCCAGGACATGAAGGCGACCATGGGGGACTCGATCGACATCATGGCCCCGGCGCCGTCGCAGCTGGAGGTCACCTCGACTGCCGGTATCGGCGACGGGTTCATCACCGGTGACATCGAGGGCACGGTCAAGGGCAAGAAGGTGAGCGGGTCGGGGATCTCCTCGGACGACAACCCGGACAAGTCCTTCTGCGTCCGCAACTTCTTCGTATTCTGAGCGGATGAAGCGGTTTCTCCGCTCCCCGCTGCTCTGGACCTTCGTCGTCTCGCTCGTACTGCTGCTCGCGGTCGGCGGCTGGTTGCTGACGGATCCGGCGACCAGCCGCAGCGAGGCGCTGAAGACCGGCGGCATCGCCGGGGGCGCCATCGTCGCGCTGTACGCGTTGTGGCTCAACGACAGGCGGCGCCGGGTCGAGGAGCGGCGGCAGGAGGTCGAACGGCAGCGGCAGGAACTCGAGTTGCGGCGGGCCGACCAGGACCGGGACCGGATCTCGGACGAACGGTTCGCGAAGGCCGTCGAACTGCTCGGCCACGAAGCCGACCAGGTGCGGGTGGGGGCCCTGCACGCGCTGGCGGGGCTGGCTCGCGGCCGCGAGATCTACAAGCAGACCGTGCTGGACATCCTGTGCTCGTACCTGCGGCGGCCGTTCCAGCATCCGCGGTACAAGGACACGGCGAAACGGGACGGGAACACCGCACCGGCGGAGGGCTCCGCGGAGGAGGACCAAGAACTCCAGGTGCGGCAGACCGCGCAACGGCTGATCGGGGAACTGCTCCCGGCCGCGGATTCCGAGGGAACGCACGCGTACGACCTCGACCTGACCGGCGCGGTACTGGAGTACTTCGATCTCTCGGAGCGGAAGATCGGCAAGCTGTTGCTCCGCTACGCGGGTTTGTACAGCAGTACCAACCTGTCCGGCTGTGTGTTCCTCGGGCCGGTGTACTTCACCGGCGCGGGAACGAAAGAGGAGAAGCGCATCGGCTTCTTCCGGTGCAGTGACGCCAGGTTCGAACAGCGGGCGTGGTTCAGCGGGGTCCGGTTCTCCGAGGACGTCGAGTTCCGCGGCACCGTGTTCGCGGGCGAGACCTCCTTCAAGGACAGTGTCTTCGCGAAGGACGCCGTCTTCGCGGACGCCGAGTTCAAGGGGACGCTCGATCTGCGCCGCGCGCGGTTCGAGGGCTTCGGGGATCTGAGTTTCCGCGAACCGCCCGGCACGGTGTCGCTCTACAACACGTCGGTGGAACCGGCGAGGGACCACGAACTCCCGGCGGGCTGGTCCGTCGAGACCCTGCCGGACGGCCGCGCCCGGCTCACGGTGAAGGACTGATGAGGCGCCTGCTCAGGTCGCCGCTGCTGTGGACGTTGCTGTCCTCGGTCGTGGTGCTCGTCGGGGTCACCGCCTGGCTGCTCATGGACCGCGCGACCAGCCGCGGCGACGCGCTCAAGACCGGCGCGCTGGCGGGCGGGGCGATCGCCGCGCTCTACGGGCTTTGGCTCAACGACCGGCGAAGGCGGACCGAAGAGGACCGGCACGAGATCGAGCGCAGCCGGATCTCCGACGAGCGCTTCGCCAAGTCGATCGAACTGCTGGGCAACGAAGCCGACCAGGTCCGGGTCGGGGCGATGCATTCCCTCGCCGGGCTGGCCAGGACGCGTCCGGAGTACCGGCAGACGGTGCTCGACGTGTTGTGCGCCTACCTGCGGCGGCCGTTCGAGCATCCGAGTTTCGATCCGGGCCTCGACTGGGACGACGACAAGGAAAAGCGGGCGGCGGCGGAACGGGAACGGCTGGTCCGGCGCGCGGCCGAGCGGCTGATCCGCGACATCCTTCCCCACGCCGGGACCACCGGGCCGACGCTTTCGCTCAACCTCAGCGACGCCCGGCTCGACAAGCTGGGGCTGCTCGGCAGGCGGATCGGCTGGTTCGGCGCGGATCGTTGCGAGGTGCTGTCCTATCTCGACCTCACCGACGCTCAGCTTTCCGGGAAGTTCCTGCTCGAGAACGCGACCATCCACGGCGGGTTCGAGCTCACGAGGGCGAGGTTCGAACGGAAGGTGTCGCTGGACAACACGGTCGTCGCGAGACCTGTCGACTTCAGTGTGGCGACCTTCGAGGAACCTCCTTCGCTGGAGGGCGCGAAGTTCCCGGCCGGCTCAGTTCTTCCCGAAGAAGGCTGAAGGGCGCCTTCCCCGCATCACATGCGGTGAAAGCGCCCTTCGCTGCGTCCTATGCGGGGAAAGTCCCCTTCAGCTCAGTCGAACAGGGCCGGGAGCGTCTTCTCCCAGGTCTCCCGGAGCTCGTCCAGCGTGAACTCCGTGATGTCCTGAAGTTCGAGCGAGCCAGACTCCGGGTCCACCACACCGGTCTTGCGCCACGGCAGGCCACGCGCGGTCAGCATCTCGGTGAACCGCAGTTCCTCGGTGCGCGGCACGGCGACCAGCACCCGGCCCGCGGACTCGGAGAACAGCTGCACGAACGGGTCCTGCTCAGCGTCGAGGAAGACGCGGGCACCGCACTGTCCGATGAGGACGGTCTCGACGAGCGTCTGGATCAGGCCGCCGTCGGAGATGTCGTGCGCGGCGGAGATCATGCCGTCGCGGGAACCGGCGATGAGGATGTCGGCGAGCAGCTTCTCTCGCGCCAGATCCACGCGCGGCGGACGGCCGCCGAGGTGGCCGTGCAGTTCGCGCGCCCAGGCGGAACCGTCCAGCTCGTCGTGGGTCTCGCCCAGCAGCAGCAGGGTTTCCCCGGCCTCGGCGCCGATTCCGGTGGGGATGCGGCGGGTGACGTCGTCGATCACGCCGAGCACGCCGACCACCGGGGTCGGCAGGATGGCCACGTCACCGGTCTGGTTGAAGAAGCTGACGTTGCCGCCGGTGACCGGGATGCCGAGCTCGACACAGCCGTCGGCGAGACCGTGCACGGCCTGCTCGAACTGCCACATCACGCCAGGGTCGGTCGGCGCGCCGAAGTTCAGGCAGTCCGACACCGCGACCGGCTTCGCGCCACTGGTGGCGACGTTGCGGTACGCCTCGGCCAGCGCGAGTTTCGCGCCCTCGTACGGGTCGAGGTAGACGAACTTGCTGTTGCAGTCGGTCGAGACTGCGACACCGCGGCCGGTGGACTCGTCGATCCGGATGACGCCCGAGTCCGACGGCTGCGCGAGCACGGTGTTGCCGCGCACGTAGCGGTCGTACTGGGAGGTCACCCATTCCTTCGACGCCTGGTTCGGCGACGAGATCAGCTTGAGGATGTCGGCCCGCAGTTCGTCCGAAGTGGACGGACGTGGCAGCTTCGCCGAGGTGTCGGCCTGCAGAGCGTCCTGTGTGGACGGACGCTGGATCGGACGGTCGTACACCGGGCCCTGGTGCGCCACGGTGTGCGCCGGCACGTCGACGACGACCTCGTCGTTCCAGGTGATGACCAGGTGCTCGCCGTCGGTGACCTCGCCGATGTCGGTGGCGATGACGTCCCACTTCTCGCAGACCTTCATGAACGCCTCGACGTTCTCCGGCGAGACGACCGCGCACATCCGCTCCTGCGACTCGCTGGAGAGCACCTCCGCCGGGGTCATCCCGGTGGCGCGCAACGGAACCCGGTCGAGGTAGATGTGCATCCCACCGTCGCCGGCGGCCGCCAGCTCCGACGTCGCGCAGGAGAGCCCGGCGCCGCCGAGGTCCTGGATGCCGACGACGAGCTTCTGGGCGAACAGTTCGAGACAGCACTCGATGAGCACCTTCTCGGTGAAGGGGTCGCCGACCTGGACGCTGGGCAGCTTCTTGCGGCCCCCCGATGTCCCGCCAGTCTCGTCACCCGAGAAGGTGTCGCTGGCGAGGACGGACACGCCGCCGATGCCGTCGAGGCCGGTGCGCGCGCCGAACAGGATGATCTTGTTGCCCTTGCCCGAGGCGAAGGCCAGGTGCAGGTCCTCGACGCGCATCGCGCCGACGCACAGGGCGTTGACCAGCGGGTTACCGGAGTAGCTCGGATCGAACACGAGCTCGCCGCCGATGTTCGGCAGGCCGAGGCAGTTGCCATAACCGCCGACGCCGGCGACCACACCGGGCAGCACGCGCCGGGTGTCGGGGGCGTCCGCCGGGCCGAAGCGCAGCGCGTCCGCCACCGCGAGCGGGCGCGCGCCCATCGCCATGATGTCGCGCACGATGCCGCCGACGCCGGTCGCGGCGCCCTGGTACGGCTCCACGTAGGACGGGTGGTTGTGGCTCTCGACCTTGAAGGTGACCGCCCAGCCCTCGCCGATGTCGACGACACCCGCGTTCTCGCCGATGCCGGCGAGCATCTTCTCCTTCATCTCGGGAGTGGCCGTCTCGCCGAAGTAGCGCAGGTGCTTCTTCGAGGACTTGTACGAGCAGTGCTCGCTCCACATCACCGAGTACATCGCCAGTTCGGCGTCGGTCGGACGGCGGCCGAGGATCTCCCTGATCCGGGCGTACTCGTCGTCGGCGAGGCCGAGCTCGACGTACGGCTGGGTCAGTTCGGGGGTCGCCTCGGCGCGTTGAGTGGTGTCAACGGTGCTGGTCACGGTGTCCGCATCAGGGTTCGCCACGGCCTTAAGAGTAGGCGAGCGCGTGGGGCCGCTCGCGGTCGCCCACGGATAAATCGGTCGCGCCCGCGACGGTGATCGGCTTACCGTCGGCAATCGTGCTTTCCGCCACATATCCCCTTCCGCGACTACGACTGCCCGCCAAGCCGACCGCGTGGCGGTACCTGATCAGGATGATGCTCGCGCGCCCGGGACTGCTCGCCGTTTCGGCGATCAGCGGTGCGCTGTGGTCGCTGCCGATCGCCCTGCTGCCGGTCGCGATCGGCCGGGGCATCGACGCGATCGGCCGCGGCGACGGCGATTCCGTCTGGCTCTGGGGTCTCACGGCCGCCGGCCTCGGGATCGCACAGACGATCGCGGGCACGGTGCAGCACTTCGCGTCCTACGGTTGCTGGATCCACGGCGCCGGGGTGACGCAGCGCCTCGCCACCGAACACGCGGCGAAGCTGGGCGCGAACCTGCGGGATACGACCACCACGGGTGACGTGGTCGCGATCACCACCAGCGACATCAATCCGATCGGTGATTCGTTCGAGGTGCTCGGGCGGGCCTTCGGTTCGCTGATCGCGTTCATCGTGTGCGCGACGGCGCTGCTGTCGACGTCTCCGCTGCTCGGCGTGGTCGCGCTGATCGGTGTCCCGCTGGCGGTGGTCGGCATCGGACCGCTGCTGAAGCCACTGGAGAAGCGCCAGACGAAGCAGCGCGAGGAGAAGACCGACGTCAACGCGCTCGCCGCGGACATCGTCTCCGGCCTGCGGATCCTTCGCGGTGTCGGCGGCGAGAAGCAGTTCCTCGACCGCTTCCGCCGCTCCAGCCAGCGGGTCCGGGCGGCAGGGGTCCAGGTCGGGCGCAGCGAGGCGTGGCTCGCGGCGGCCGAGGTCGCGCTGCCGGGTCTGGTCACGGTGGTCATCACCTGGCTGGGCGCGCAGCTGGCGATCAACGGCACCATCGGCGTCGGCGAGCTGATCACGTTCTACGGCGTCTCGGTGTTCCTGGTGATCCCGGTGACGACGGCGACCGAGTTCGCGGGTGTGCTGAGCGCCGCGCTGGTCGCGGCGCGGAAGGTGTGCAAACTGCTGTCCACCGAGCGCACGCTCGCCGAGCCGGAGCACCCGGTGCCGCTGCCGGAAGGCCCGCTGGACCTGTACGACGAGACGTCCGGGATCAAGGCCGAGGCCGGGAAGCTGACCGTCATCGACGTCGGGGCCGACGCCGAAGCGGTGGCTTCGCGGATGGCGCGGTTCACCGATCCGAGTGAACCTGCGCTCGTCGGCGGGGTTCCGGTGGACCAAGTCTCCCTCGACGAGCTGCGGCGGCGGGTCGTGTTCGCGCACAATCAGGACATCTGGTTCTCCGGTGTGCTGCGCGAGCAGGTCACCCCCGCCGAGCCCGGAGACGTCGAGATCACCGAAGCGCTGTACGCGGCGGACGCCGACGACATCGTGGACGCGCTGCCCAACGGCGTCGACGAGGTGATCGGCGAACGCGGACGTGAGGTCTCCGGCGGTCAGCGGCAACGGCTGAACCTGGCCCGCGCGCTGGCGACCGACGCCGACGTCCTGCTGCTCGACGAGCCGACCTCGGCCGTCGACGCGCACACCGAAGCCCGCATAACCGAACGCGTCGCGAAGCTGCGGCGCGGCAAGACCACCGTCGTGTTCAGCCAGAGTCCACTGTGGACACACGTGGCCGATGTGGTCGTGAGCACGAAAGCGGTCGCCTGAAGACGGACCCGCCGCGCCCGCCTTTGACCGCCACCCCGGGGGTAAGGAAATGACAGCATGAAGAAGCTGCCGCTGGCAGACAAGAAGGACGTTCGACGGTGGATCAAGGAGACCGCGCGGGCCAACAAGCGCGAGTTCTCCGTGATGCTCGGCCTGTTCTGCGTCGCGACCGCGATCGGGCTGGCCGGGCCGAGGCTGCTGGGTGCGCTGGTGGACGAGGTCGTCGAAGGTACGACGACCACCACGATCACCTGGCTCGCGGTCGCGTTCGTGGTCGTGCTGGGCGCACAGGCCTGGTTCAAGGGCCTGGCCCGGCTCCGCGCGCGGGTGTTCGGTGAGCGGATCCTGGCGCGCAACCGCGAGGAGTTCGTCGGGAACGCGCTGAACCTGCCGCTGGGGACGGTCGAGGCCGCGGGCACCGGTGACCTGCTCAGCCGGGCGACCACCGACGTCAGCCGTATCGACCACGCGGTGCGGTTCGGCGCGCCGGAAATCCTGATCGCCGCGGTCACGGTGGTGTTCACCGTGGTGGCGATGGTGATCACGTCGCCGTTCCTGGCGCTGGGCCTGCTGGTCGCGCTGCCGCTGCTGGTGCCGGTGAACATCTGGTACCAGCGGCGGATCCCCGACGTGATGCGGCGGATGCTCGACAAGTGGTCCGAGCTGCAGTCCACCACGCACGAGACGGCGGAGGGCGCGCGGACGGCGGAGGCGCTGAGCCTGACCGGCCGCCGGATCCGGACCGGGCACGACGGCCTCGACGCGTCGATGCTGGGCGAGCGCAAGATCCGGGCGCTGCAGATGCGCTGGATCCCATCGCTGGAGATCAGCTACGTGCTGCCGGTGCCGGTGATGCTCGGGCTGGGCCTGCTCGCCTACTCGAACGGCTGGGAAGGGCTCGGCACGATCACCGCGATGCTCCTGTACTCGCAGGTCATGACCGGCCCGCTGAACGAGGCGCTGTTCTGGCTCGCGGACATGCAGGTCGCCGGGGCTTCGCTGCGGCGGCTGCTGGGCGTGCGGCCCGCCCCGTCTTCGGAGACGGCCTCGGAGACTCCGCGCGGCCAGGACATCGAGGTCCGCGACGTGCGCTTCGGCTACAACGCGGACCGCGAGGTGCTGCACGGGATCGACCTGCGAGTCCCCGCCGGGGAACGGCTGGCGATCGTCGGGCCCTCCGGTGCAGGCAAGTCGACCCTGGGACGGCTGCTGGCCGGGATGTCGGCGCCGACGTCGGGCTCGGTGCGCATCGGCGGCGCGGAGGTGTCGACGCTGCCGGACGACGTCCTGCGTGGCGAGGTCCTGCTGCTGACGCAGGAGCAGCACGTCTTCGCGGGGACGCTGCGGGACAACCTCACGCTGCCCGCCGGGGACTGGACCGACGACCGGCTGCTGGCCGCGCTGGCCTCGGTCGGCGCTGCGGAGTGGGTGGCGAGCCTGCCGGACGGGCTGGACACGAAGGTCGGGGCCGGGGCGGTCGCCGTCCCGGCGGCGATGGCGCAGCAGCTGGCGCTGGCGCGGGTGGTGCTGGCCGACCCGCACACGCTGGTGCTGGACGAGGCGACGTCGCTGCTGGACACGGGTTCGGCGCGGGAGCTGGAGCGGTCTTTGAGCGCGGTGCTCGAAGGGCGCACGGTGATCGCGATCGCGCACCGGCTGCACACCGCGGCCGCGGCGGACCGGGTCGCCGTCATCGAGGGCGGCCGGGTGACCGAGCTGGGTTCGCACGCGGAGCTGCTGGCCGCAGGTGGACCTTACGCGGCTCTGGTGGCCGCCGCCTCCTGACGTGACATGAAGGACTCCTTCATCGCGAATTTTGCGATGAAGGAGTCCTTCATGTCAGTTGGGTCAGGCNAACGCCTGGAAGCAGGTCTTCCCGGGCCTCGCGAATTTTGCGATGAAGGAGTCCTTCATGTCAGTTGGGTCAGGCGGAGACGAAGGCGTCCACGGCGCTGTAGAACATGCCGAGCCCGTCGTCGGAGGGCCCGGTGAGGGCGTCGATGGCGTGCTCCGGGTGCGGCATGAGCCCGACCACGCGGCCGTTCTCGCTGCGGATCCCGGCGATGTCGTTGCGCGAGCCGTTCGGGTTGCCGCCGACGTAGCGGAACACCACGCGGCCCTCGCCCTCAAGCTCGTCGAGAGTGGCCTGCTCGGCGACGAAGCAGCCGTCGATGTTCTTCATCGGGATGAGGATCTCGGCGTCCTTGTCGTACCGGGTGGTCCACGCGGTGTCGTTGTTCTCGACGCGCAGCCACTGGTCACGGCAGATGAAGTGCAGGCCCGCGTTGCGGATCATCGCGCCCGGCAGCAGCCCGGCCTCGCACAGGATCTGGAAGCCGTTGCAGATGCCCAGCACCGGCATGCCCTTGTGGGCGGCCTCGATCACCGACGACATCACCGGCGCGAACCGGGCGATGACGCCGGCGCGCAGGTAGTCGCCGTACGAGAAGCCCCCCGGGACGACGACGGCGTCGACACCCTTCAGGTCCTCGTCCGCGTGCCACAGCGGCACGGCTTCGGCGTCGGCGTAGCGGACCGCGCGGGCCGCGTCACCGTCGTCGAGCGTGCCGGGGAACGTGATGACCCCGATGCGGGCGCTCACGCGTCCACCCGCTTGATGGTCCACTGCTCGATGACGGGGTTCGCGAGGAAACCCTCGGCGATCTTTTCGAGCGTCGCGTCGTCGACGGAGTCGTCGACCTCGATCTCGAAGTGCTTGCCCTGACGGATCTCGGCGATCCCGGTGAAGCCGAGACGACCGGCGGCGCCGAGCGCGGCTTGGCCCTGCGGGTCGAGGATTTCGGGCTTGGGCATGACGTCGACGACGACTCGGGCCACGGCAGGCTGCTCCTTATTCACGCAGGTCGTGGGTACCGCCAGAGCCTACTTCACTACGGTTGCCGCATGACCTACGGGCAGTACACACCGCCGAAGAAGTCGAAGGCCTGGCTCTGGATCACGCTGGCGCTGGTCTTCGTCCTGATCGCGGGCGGTGTCGCGTTCACCGGCTTCGTGACGCCGGGGTTCTTCAAGGCCAAGGCCGACACCACCTCGCGCGCGACGCCGGAGCAGCTGAGCCAGTCTTTCGCGAACGGCGTCGGCGAAGATCGTGTCAGCTCGCTCTGGTGCCCGATCCGCTCGAAGCGGTCCTACACCTTCGAGCAGGTCATGGCCGTCTCCGAAGGCGCACAGCTCAGCACGCCCGCGCGCCAGCGTGCGCCGCAGGAGTACTCGGCCGCGCTCACCACCGGCGGCCAGACCGTCGGGATCGCGATGATCCCCGGCGAGGGCGGCTGGTGCGTGCGCGACGCCAAGATCGGCGGCGAGCCCGAGCCATTGCCGGGCATCGAGACGAAGCCGTCGCCGCGGCCCGACGTCAAGACCGGGGAAGAGGCGGGGAACAAGTTCGTCGACGCGATCAACGCGCGCGACATCCCGGCGGCGTTGTCCGTGCTGTGCGGGAAGGTGCCAGACACGACCCGCGACGGCGTGCAGCAGATCATCCACGGCGAGGCGAGGTACACCGTCGAGAAGGCCGACGTGCTGGCCACCGCCGAGCAGACGATCCTGCACCTCACCGGTGAAGTCGACGGCGTCCAGAAGCCTGGCCGGGTCGAGACCGAGGATGATGCCGAGGGTGGCCCCTGCGTGGCTTCTTTTTCCCCCGACTCCGACTGAGCTCGCACCGATCCTTCGACTGGGGGATGCTCGGAGCGCGGGCGTTGGGCCAAGATGAGCCCTTTGACGGGGCGTCAACACCGGGCGAGCAGCAGGAGGCACCGTGGCCGATCAGGACTCCTTCGACTACGTGATCGTCGGCGCGGGCAGCGCGGGATGCGTACTGGCGAACCGGCTGAGCGAGGATCCGTCGGCGCGGGTGCTCCTGCTCGAAGCGGGCGGCGAGGACGACGCCGACGAGATCCACATCCCCGCCGCGTTCCCTGGCCTGTTCAAGACGAAGTGGGACTGGAACTACGAGACGGTCGAGCAGAAGCACACCGGCAAGACGTTGTACTGGCCGCGCGGGAAGACGCTCGGCGGCTGTTCTTCGATCAACGCGATGATCTACATCCGCGGCAACCGCGCGGACTACGACGGCTGGCGTGACGGGCACGGCGCCGAGGGCTGGGGTTTCGACGACGTCCTGCCGTACTTCAAACGGGCGGAAGGGAACCAGCGGCTCGGCGGGCCACTGCACGGCACCGACGGGCCGCTGAACGTCGAGGACCGTCGCTTCACCCACGAGCTGTCCCATGCCTGGGTGGATTCCGCGGTCGCCTGGGGTCTCAAACGCACCGACGACTTCAACGGCGAGTCACAGGAAGGCGCCGGTGTCTACCAGGTGACGTGCAAGAAGGGCCGCCGCTGGTCGACGGCCGACGCGTACCTGCGGCCGGCCTTGTCGCGCCCGAACCTCACGGTCCGGACGCATGCGCAAGCCACCCGCGTCGTCTTCGAAGGCACCCGTGCCGTCGGTGTGTCCTATTTGGACAAAGGCGCCGAGACGACGGTGCGCGCGTCGACCGAGGTCCTGCTGAGCGGCGGTGCGGTGAACTCGCCGCAACTGCTGATGCTTTCCGGGGTCGGTCCGGCGGAACACCTGCGGGAGCACGGGATCGACGTCGTCGCCGCGCTTCCCGGCGTCGGCGGCAACCTGCACGACCACCCGGCCTGCGGGATCATCTGGTCGACCCGCGGCACCACCGACCTGGTGGACGCGGCGACACCGGGCGGCCTGGTGCGGTACCAGCTCACCAAACGCGGCCCGCTGACTTCGAACATCGGCGAGGCGGGCGCGTTCTTCCCCGCCGCGGACGGTGTTTCACCGCCGGACATGCAGATCCACGTCGCGCCGACGTTGTTCTACGACAACGGGATGCACGAGCCGACGGTGTCGGGCTTCACGTCGGCGGCGACCCTCGTGAACGTCGCGAGCCGGGGACGACTGCGGTTGAAGTCGGGGAATCCCTTGTGGAAGCCCGAAATCGACCCGGCGTGCTACGCCGAGTCCGTGGACATGGAGAAGATGCTCGCCGGACTGCGCGCCCTGGTGGAGATCGGGAAGTCCGGCCCGCTGGCGCGGTATCTGGACAAGCCGTTCCTGCCGGAGCGGCACGACCTGACCGACGGCGAACTGGCCGACTACGTGCGCGAGAGGACGCAGACGCTGTACCACCCCGTCGGGACCTGCTCGATGGGGACGGGCGAGAACGCCGTGGTCGACCCGTCGCTGAAGGTGCGCGGGGTGGAGGGGCTGCGCGTGGTGGACGCTTCGGTGATGCCCGTGGTGCCGCGCGGGAACACGAACGCGCCGACGATCATGGTGGCGGAGAAGGCCGCGGACCTCATCCGGGCCTCGTGACCGGTCCTTTCACGCCCTCACAAGCGCGATGAAGGGGCCTTTCATAGCAAATTCTGCTATGANGTCGCCACCGTGAAGGACGCCATGCCGGCCGCCGGCGTGGTAGCAAATTCTGCTATGAAAGGCCCCTTCATCGCACACGAGGGTTGACCGGCGGCGGCTCAGCGCTTGCCGTGCAGCACCGTAATGAGCTTCGCCACCAGCACGTCGGTCTTTTCCTTGCGGGAGAACGAGGTCAGCACGATCGGCGCGGTGAACCGCTGCCGCGCGACGGCCTTCGGCCGGGCGAACTCGCGCAGGCCTTCCGGGCCGTGGATCCGGCCGAAGCCCGAGTCGCCGACGCCGCCGAAGGGCAGCGAAGCGATACCGGCGAAGGAAAGCGGTGCGTTGATCGACGTCATGCCGGTGCGCAGCCGACCGGCCAGTTCGAGGCCGCGCGACTTCGAGAACACCGCCGATCCGAGGCCGTACTTCGTGTCGTTGGCCTTCTCGACGGCTTCGTCCATGTCGCGGACCTTGGCGATGGTGACGGTCGGGCCGAACGTCTCCTCCTGGACCGCGGCGGAGTCCTCCGGCACGTCGACGAGCACCGTCGGCTGCACGTAGCGGTCGCCGACCGCGTCGACGCCGCCGACCAGCGCCTTCCCGCCGCGTTCGATGGCGTCCGCGATGTGGCGCTTGATCACCGAAAGCTGCGAAGGCATCGTCACCGGGCCGTACTGCGCGGCCGCGTCCGAGCCGGCCCGCACGTCCTTCGACTTCTCGACGACCTTCGCGACGAACTCGTCGTGCACGCGCTCGTGGACGTACACGCGCTCGATGCCGATGC
Organism: Amycolatopsis coloradensis; assembly: GCF_037997115.1. Classification (NCBI taxonomy): domain Bacteria; kingdom Bacillati; phylum Actinomycetota; class Actinomycetes; order Pseudonocardiales; family Pseudonocardiaceae; genus Amycolatopsis; species Amycolatopsis coloradensis. The sequence continues at coordinate 1,742,991 of NZ_CP150484.1, read as the reverse complement.
AGGTCTGGCCCGAATTGGAGAACGCGCCCCAGACGGTCGCGTCGGCGGCGGCCTCGAGATCGGCGTCCGCGTCGACCAGGACCGCGTCCTTGCCGCCGGCCTCGATGATCACCGGGGTCAGCGTCTCGGCGGCCGCGGCCATGATCTTCTTGCCGGTGGCGGTCGAACCGGTGAAGGCGATCTTGTCGACGCCTCCGCTGACGAGCGAAGCGCCGGTCTCGCCGAAGCCGGTGATCAGCTGCAGCACCGGCCACTCCGGGACGACCTCGTTGAACGCGTCGACCAGCCACTTCCCGACGCCGGGCGTGTACTCGCTGGGCTTGAAGACGACGGTGTTGCCGGCGGCGAGGGCGTAGGCGATGGAGCCGAGCGGCGTGAAGACGGGGTAGTTCCACGGGCCGATCACGCCCACGACGCCGAGCGGCTGGTACTCGACCGTCGCCGCCTGGTTCGACATGACCAGCCCGACGGCGCGGCGCTGCTTGCCGAGGATCTTGCGCGCGTGCTTGCCCGCCCACGCGATGTGCTCGATGGCGAGGACGCTCTCCAGTTGCGCGTCGGCGATCCGCTTCCCGGTCTCGTCGCGCACGACCTGGCAGAGCTGCGGCAGTCTGCGGGTGATGACGCCCTTCCAGCGGCGAAGGCGTTCGGCGCGGCCGTCGTAGCCGAGCCCGGCCCACCATTCGGCGGCGTCCCTCGCGCGGGCGATGGCGGCGCGGACGTCCTCCTTGGTGTGCACCGGGTAGGTGCCCACGACCTCGTCGGTCGCCGGGCTGAGGGAATCGAAGGTCTCCCCCACGCTGTGCGCGGTCGGCTTCGGCTGGACTGCGGTCATCGACTTCTCCCGTGTCTCGGCTCAAAGCCCAGGCTACGACGTTACTGACGGCGTGCCAATAGCTCGCCTGGGGCGTGCCACCAGCATCGCACAGGAGACGACGGCCGCAAGGACACCGAGAAGCGGGGCCATCCAGACCGGCAGTACCCCGATCGCCAGCGAGCCCAGCCCGAAGCCCGACGCCTGCACGGTGAACGCCAGCGAGAACCCCTCCGACCGGCGGCGTTCCGGCAACAGCTTCTGCAGGTTGACCGACGAGACCGCCATCAGCGGACCGGTGCAGATCCCGATCAGCCCGACCCCGCCGAGCAGCCCGGCCCAGCCGAAGCCCGCCGAAACCACGATCCCGCCGAGCACGAAACCGGCAAGGAACAGCCGCGGATCGCCGGCCTTCCCCCGCGCCGCGTACAGCGCGCTCCCGCCGATGCTGGCGCCGCACAGCACCACGATGACGATCGCCGTCGCCGATTCGGGGGCGCCGAGGCGCTGGACGAGCGGCAGCAGCCCGACCTCGATGGTCGACAGCAGGAGCCCGACGGTGAACAGGCCCGCCAGCCAGGGCACACAGGCGGCGACCGGGATCAACTGCCGCTCGACCGTCCTTCGTGGATTCCGGGGGACGCTTCGCCGCGGCACGAGCAGGGCCGCGAACAGGGCGACTACGGCCATCGCGAGGACAGGGACGGCCGGGCCGGACGTCGCCAGGAGCGCCACCAGCAGCGGTCCGCCGACGATGACGCCTTCGAGGATCATCGCGTCGATCGAAACGGCCCTCGGCAGTTCCTCTTCGGTCACCGTCCCGGCGAGCAGCGTCCGGAAGCCACCGTTCAAACCGCCCGCGACCAGTCCCGGTGGGATCGCCAGCGCGAGCAGCACCCAGTCCGGCGCTCCGGTCGAAGCGACCGCGGCCAGCAGGAACAGTCCCGCGGCGACCAGTGGAAGCAGCACGACGAGACCGCGTGCGGGTCCGACGCGGTCGAGCAACCGCCCTGTCGGCACGGCGCCGACCATCTCGGCGGCGACGAAGACGGCCATCATGATGCCGCCGAGGCGGTACGAACCGGTCGCCGCGGTGGTCAGCACGGTGAAGGCCAGCGGCGCCATCGTGGCGGGCAGCCGGTTCAGCTGGACCCCCGCCGACCAGCGCCAATACCCGGAATTACGCAGCAACGTCATGCCACGAACACTGCCGAACCCGGTCTGGCCGAAACCATTGATTAGGGAATACCCTAATCAGATGATCGAGCTGGTCTTGACCGCCGAGAGCGCCAACCGCGTCCGCTTCGGCATCTCCCCGCTCGACGAGACCATGGGCGCGATGCAGACGCTGCTCGGGCGGCGCGGGCATCCGAGTCACCTGCCGTGGCTGCGCGAGGCCGCCGCGAAACTGCCGGACCTGCCCATCGACGGCTTCGCGAAGGTGATGAGCGCGCGGCACTACATCACCGATTTCCTCAGCCCGCCGCCGAGCGGCCCGGAGACCACCGCGTCCGCCCAGCTCGCCGAAATCCGCCGTACGGCGCCGGAGCAGGTCGCACATGAACTGTCCAAAGTAGACGCAGACCTGAGCGGATTGCCGGAAGATCCCGCCGAGGCAAGGGATCTGCTGGCGTGCCAGATGGAGATCGCCTGGACCGAACTGGTCGAGCCACATTGGCCCCGGATGCGCCGATTCCTGGTCGCCGACATCGAGGAACGCTCGCGACGCCTGGCCGCCGGCGGTATCGCGCTGGTACTCGAAGACATCCACCCGCGCGTGCGACTGGTCGACGACGTCCTGGTGATCGAGATGAAGGAACGCGGCCGCGTCCACCTCGACCGACGCGGATTGCTGCTCATCCCCGGCGTCTTCGCGTGGCCTTCGGTCGGGGTGATCACGATGGAACCGTGGCAGCCTTCGCTGCTGTACCCGGCTCGCGGGGTAGCCGAACTCTGGTCGGACCCCGAACGTCCGCCCGGCGCGCTCGCGGGGGTGCTCGGCCGGACGAAGGCCACGCTGCTCACGACGCTCAACGAACCCGCGAGCACCACGGAACTGGCTCGCAGGCTGGGTTTCTCGGCGCCGACGGTCTCGCAGCATCTCACCGCGATGCGTACGGCGGGCCTGCTCGACACACGGCGACGCGGCCGCGAAGTGCGCTACCTGCGCACCGAACTTGGCGACGCCCTGCTCCGGGCATAGGGTGGAAATGAGCTACCGCGAAGGAGAACACCGATGCGTATTGTCCATTTTGGACACGCTTGCACACTTCTGGAGACGGAGGGCGCGCGGATCCTGATCGACCCCGGCACCTTCTCGGCGGGCTTCGAGGGCGAGCGTGAGCTGGACGCCGTCCTGATCACCCACCAGCATTTCGACCACCTCGACATGGACAGGCTCCCCGCGCTGCTGGCGGCGAATCCCGGCGTGCGGCTGATCGTCGATCCGGGTTCCGCCGAAGCGGTGGGGAAGATCGGCGCCGAGTTCCAGATCGCGAATCCCGGCGACGCCTTCGAGATCGGTTCCAGCGGCATCAACGTCGTCGGTGGCGAGCACGCGGTGATCCACGAGGAGATCCCGGTGATCCCGAACGTCGGCTACCTCGTCGACCACGGCGCGTTCTACCACCCCGGCGACTCGTTCTTCGTGCCGGAACAGAAGATCGACGTCCTCGGCCTGCCCACCGGCGCCCCGTGGCTCAAGGCGGGCGAGGCCGTCGACTACCTGCGTGCGGTGTCGCCACGCCTCGCCGTCCCGATCCACGAAGCCGTCCTCGCACGGCCGCAGATGCACTACGGCCTGTTCGCCAACCTCGCCCCGGAAGGCACCGAGGTGAAGGTGCTCGATGTCGGGGAGCCGGTGAAGCTCTAGCTCCGGTACGCGAGTTTCCGCACCAGGATCTCCGCCGGTCCCCGATACGACCGGCGGTGCATCAGGTAAGCGACGACGACCGTCAGCAGCCACACGCCGAGCCCGCAGGCGGCCGCGACGAACGTGCTGCCGCCCAGTCCCAGCATGAACGGTGGCGCCAGGATCAGCCACGCCACCGACTGGAACAGATACGCGCTCAGCGTGCGCTGGCCGAGCGCGGAGATCGCGGTGACCACGACACCGCGGCGCTTCTTGCCGACCGCCATGCCGGCGAGGCCGAACAAACTGACGTAGCCGATCGCACCGAACAGACCGGCGCCTTCGTACATCAGCTTCGCCAGCACGGCGGTTCCTTCGTCGAAGCCGACGTAGTCACCGGCGAAAAGGCTCATCGGCAGCGCTCCCGCGATCGCGACGCCGAAACCGCCGAACGCGCCGAAGAGGAGCAGTCTCCGATTCGGTTCCTCCAGTATGCGCTTCTTCGCGGCCCAGGCGCCCACCCAGACGAAGAGGATGGACGACAGCAGGACCGCCGTGGTCATCGGCCATTCGGTGAGACGCTCGCGCACGGCGTCGCCGTACGTCGGCGCCAGGGACGACACGTCCTCGACGGAGGGGACCGGCGCGCTCCCGGAGCCGCCGGTGAGCACCAGGTACATCAGCACGGCGAGGTAGCAGACGCCAATCCCGAGGTACACCACCGGAATCCGATAGAAACCCTTGCCGCGCTTCAGAAGCAGCAGGGTGAACACCACGCCGATCACGCCGTACGCGCCGAGCACGTCGCCGGAGAAGAACAGCACGCCGTCGACAGCGCCGAAAACCAGCAGCCACGCGTGGCGGCGAAGCAGGACGCCACGCGTCCGCGGCCATGGCTGCCCCAACGCCTCCTGGCGCTCGGCGAACTGCACCATCCCGTAGCCCAGCATCATGCCGAACAGGGGCAGCGCGCACGCGTGGACGAGCACGAACAGCAGCACGTAGTACGGCCGCTCCAGGCCCTGCGGCGTCTGGTCGACGCCCGGCGTGTTCCCGAGGAAGATGCTCGCGGTATGCGCCAGCGCCACGAGCAGGAGCGCGAAACCCCTGGCCAGGTCCGGGGCGAGCACTCGCTCGCTCGGCGGTGTCGATGTCATGGTTCCCCCTTTAGTATCCAACGTACACTAATTAGTGTCCGACGGATACTAAAGACAGGAGAGGTGCTTTGTCAGCTCGGGTCGACGAGCGCGGCGATGCCGTCGAGCACGACGCCGAGACCGAAGTCGAAGTCGGAGTTCTGTTCGGAGTCACCCAGCCCCGAGGTCAGAAAACCCACCGCATCGGGAAAACGTCCGGGGTCGATCAGCTCGGCGAGGCCCTTGCCGTAGGCCTGTTCGGCCTGCGCCTGACTCAACCCGCTCTCTTTCCGCCCCTCGGCGAGCTGGATGGCCTGCGCGCACGCGAGGCGGACGAAGCCGCTGACCAGCACCAGGATCCCGCCCTTGGTACCCCAGTCGAGGCCCGTGTCGCGCAGCGTCCGCAGGATCGCGTCCATCCACGCGACCGCGTGCGGCCCGGCAGGAGGGCCGGCGAGCGGCAGCTCGACCAGCCACGGGTGCTTCATCAGGACATCGCGGTTGGCCTCGGCCAACGTGGTCAGCTCGGCTCGCCAATCACCGGCGGGCTCCACCGTCGGCGGATCGCCGATGGCGAAATCGGCCATCAGCTCCAGCAGCTCCGCCTTCGAACCGATGTGGCGGTACAGGGACATCTTCGTGACGCCCAGGTCCTTCGCCACGCTCGCCAGCGTCACGTTCGCGACGCCTTCGCGATCGGCGAGGTCCACCGCGGCCGCCACGACGCTGTCGATGCCGAGTACGGACGGCCTGCCGCGTGTCGGACGCTCCGCTCGCCGCCAGAGCCGCATCAGCGTCGCCGGTGCGTCCCCCTCGTCGGTCATCCCGACAATTTAACCCGCGTTCGCGAGAGCGAGCCGTAGGTGGTTCCGAATGCGCGGTTCTCCAGCGAGACGTCGACGGCGTCGAGGAACGCCTGCCGCAGCCCCGGCCGGGCGAGGTCCGCGGCGTCGATGCCGAGCCGGACGAGCCCGCCGCGGCGCGCGGCCCTGGCGGCGGCCAGCACGAGCGCGAAACACCGGACGGTCTCCGTCCGGTGTTTCGGCCCACCGAACTCCTGAACCCTGGCGCGCTGGACCTGGCCGGACACCAGATCCCGCACCGAGACCAAGTCCGCGCACAGCGTGAACCCGTGCTCGCGCAGGGCCTGCAGAGTGCCCTCGGACGCGATCCAGCGCGGCGGCGCGAACCCGTCGACGGCCATGCCGTTGGCGTCGAGCGCCGCCTTCGCCGCGATGAGCCGCAGCCGCGCCTCGTGCGCGGGAAGAGCCGCGAACTCGGCGCGTTTGCCCAGGTAGACGGCACGATGGGTGGGCGGGACCTGGTGGTCGTAACCGTGCAGGAGGACGGAGTCGCCGTGGGTACGGCGCGTCCGGACCCACTCGGTCACGGGGCCCTCGCCGGTGCGAGCGGCGTAGAGCACCGACAACGGGACCCTGCGCCGGTCGAGCTCGGCCGCGAGATCGGCACAGCGGTGCAACGTCCGGGTGGTCACGCCGGACAGGGAAACCAGCAAACGTGCATCCACCCCGCCAGTGAGCCAGCCCGGGCTTTCGGCGGACTGACGTCGGAGTGAACTCCGCAGGTCAGGCGGGCCAATCCTGCAGCGACCGGCCGGTGATGCGTTCGTACGACTCGATGTACCTCGCCCGCGTGGCGGCGACGATGTCCTCGGGCAGGCGCGGCGACCCCGGTCTGTCCCGGCGATGCCAGCCGGACGCGGGACTGGTGAGCCAGTCCCGCAGGGGCTGCTTGTCGAACGACGGCTGCGGGCGGTCCGGCGCGTATCCACCGGCGGGCCAGTAGCGCGAGGAATCCGGGGTCAGGACCTCGTCGGCGAGCACGAGGTTCCCCTCGCGGTCGATGCCGAATTCGAGCTTCGTGTCCGCGAGCAGGATGCCGCGTTCGGCGGCGAACTCCGCGCCGCGGCGATACACCGCCAGCGTCGCCTCACGGACCTCCTCGGCCAGTTCGCGGCCGAGTTGCCCGACGACGTCGGAGAAGGCGATGTTCTCGTCGTGCGAGCCGTGGTCGGCCTTCGTCGCGGGAGTGAAGATCGGTTCGGGGAGCCGGGACGACTCGGTCAGGCCCGGGGGAAGTTCGACGCCGCAAACCCTGCCGCACGCGCGATAATCGGCGAGACCGGTACCGGTGAGATATCCGCGGGCGACGGCTTCGAGCGGCAGCATCGCCAGCCGCCGCACCAGCAGCGCGCGGCCGCGGACCTCGGCGGGGATGCGTTCGTCTGCGTAGGAGACCAGGTGGTTGGGGAGAACATCGGAGAGCAGGGAGAACCAGAACACGCTCATCGCGGTGAGCACCCGCCCCTTGTCCGGGATGGGCGTGTCGAAGACGACGTCGTAGGCGGAGATCCGATCCGAAGTGACGAGCAGCAGATGCTCGTCATCGACGGCGTAGAGCTCACGGACCTTGCCGGCGGCGATCTTCGGGTATTCGAGCGTCGTCACGGCTGCACCCTAGCGATCAAGGATGATGGCTGATCATGCCGATCCACTGCGTTTCGTTCACGACCGACTACGGGCTGAGAGACGGTTTCGTGGCCGCGTGCCACGGCGTGATCGCGCGGATCGCGCCGTCCGTACGGGTGATCGACGTGAGCCACGAGATCCCTCCGCAGCAGGTCAGGACCGGCGCCGAGGTCCTCGCCCAGACCGCGCCGTATCTGCCGGAGTCGGTCCATCTCGCCGTCGTGGACCCCGGCGTCGGCACGGCGCGGCGCGGTGTCGTGGTGGTCGCCGAGCGCGGAATGCTCGTCGGCCCGGACAACGGACTTCTCATTCCCGCCGCCGAAACACTCAGCGGGGTGATAGCGGCGTACGAACTCGCGGCCCCGGAGTACCACCTTCCGGTGACTTCGTCGACGTTCCACGGACGCGACGTCTTCGCCCCCGCGGCGGCGCATCTCGCGCTCGGCGTCGCCCCGGAGGAGTTCGGGCCACGCGTCGACGATCTCGTGCGCCTGCCGGACCCGTTCGTCGCGGTGTTCCCCGGCAAGCTGGTGGCCGAGGTGCTCACGGTCGACCACTTCGGCAACGTCCAGCTCGCCGCGAGCCCCGCCGACCTCGAACTGGCCGGGCTGTCCGGCACGGTCTCCGTCAGCAGCGAACACGTTCTGGTGAAAGCGCTGGTCGGCGACACCTTCGGCACGGTGCCACCGGGCCGGAACGTGCTCTACACCGATTCCGCGGGACGGCTCGCGGTCGCCGTGAACGGCGGCTCGGCGTCGGACGTGCTCGGGCTGGGGCCTGCCCAGGAGTGCACGATCACCTCGTCGCCGACGGACACCTGACCAGGGCCGGTCACCGCCATCTTGATCCCGAACGAGACGCCGCCCTCGGGCTCGCGGCGGTAGTCGGCGAGCGAACGGATCGGTTCCGGACCGGCCTTCTCACCGGTCTCCTGGTCGACCATCGGCACCGTGCAGCGGACGCAGACCTTGGCGTACCCCAGTTCGAGGCCACCGGCGGTGAGCGAACGGACGTCGTCCTCGCGGTGCGGTTCCGGCCAGCCCGAGACGACGATGTTGGGCCGGAAGCGGTCCATCGGCACGGCCTCGGCGCCGCGCGACGCGATGCGCTCGTTAAGACCGTCCAAAGAGGACTCGGAGGTCAGCAGGATCGCGTGCGCGTCGGCGAAGGCCGCGGTGCCGGGGATCTCGCCGTTGGTGACGCGCTCGTGTTCCGGCGCGAGCCCGACGAACACCGACGGCAGGCCGAGGACGGTGGAGAACCACTCGGCGGCCTCGTCACCCTGGTGGACGCCCTTGCCCTGCCAGGTGAACGTCGCCGCGGGATGCCGCGGTCCGTCCGTGACCGTCTCGACCAGGAGATCTTCGACGCCGGGAGCGGCGAGTCGCAGACGGGCGCCGTCGTCCAGGACCTCGGCCCGGATCGCGGCCATCACCGGATGCTTCCGCTGGCTGCGGAACTCACCCTCCGGGGAGACGACCATCCAGGCACGATCGAACCGCAGGCCCGCCGGGGTGACGTCGGCCGTTTCGACCGCCGTCCCGGCGCAGCCCTTGACCGGGTAATAGACCAGCTTCGCCACTCTCGCCATAGCCGCAGGTTAACGACTCAGGCCTCGTGAGTGGTAAGGACGGTTAGAACCGTCCTTACCACTCACGAGACGTGCCCCACCACGCCACCGCCGCCCTTGCTCGCCGGCTCCTCACAACACCTGCGACAGGAACCGCTGCAAACGCTCGCTCCGCGGAGCGTCGAAAATCGCCTCCGGAGCACCCTGTTCGACGATCTTCCCCTCGTCCATGAACGCGACCTCGTCGGCGACGCCACGCGCGAAACCCATCTCGTGGGTGACCACGAGCAGCGTCAGGCCGCGCTCGGCCAGCCCCGCCATCAGGGTGAGGACGCCCTTGACCAGCTCCGGGTCCAGCGCGCTGGTCGCCTCGTCGAACAGCATGACCTCGGGCTCCATGGCGAGCGCCCGCGCGATCGCGACCCGCTGCTGCTGCCCGCCCGAGAGCGCGCTCGGCCGGTACGGCGCCTTGTCGGCGAGGCCGACCTCGGCGAGACGGGCCTGCGCGATCTCCGCCGCTTCCTCCTTGCCGAGCTTGCGGACGCTACGCAGCGGCAGCGTGATGTTGTCCAGCACGCTGCGGTGCCCGAACAGGTTGAAATGCTGGAACACCATGCCGACCCGCTGCCGCAGCGCGTCCGGGTCGGACGAAATGACGCTCTCGCCGCCCAGCAGCAGGTCGCCGGAATCGGGCTCCTGGAGGCGGTTCACGCAGCGCAGTAGCGTCGACTTACCGGAGCCGGACGGGCCGATGATGCAGGTAGTGCGGCCCTTCTCGACCTTGAGATTCACACCCTTCAACACTTCGAGGGTGCCGAAGGAGACGTGGATGTCGCGGAGCTCGACGCTGGAGGAACGTACGGCGGACGTCATGGCATCGGCACCTTTCCGGTGTTCAGGAGTTCCGGCTCGCCGCCCTCGTCGTCGACCCGGATCTTCTTGCCGGTGCGGAGCTTCTTGTCGATGTAGTTGACCAGATGCGTCAGCGGCACGGTGATCACCAGGTACACCGCACCCGCCGCGACCAGCGGCGACAGGTTTCCGGTGTTCGCCGCGAGGTCCTGCCCGATGCGGAACAGGTCGCGCTGCTCGGCGAGGAAGCCGAGGAAGTACACCAGGCTGGAGTCCTTCACCAGCGCGATGAACTGGTTCACCAGCGCGGGCAGCACCCGCCGCACGCCCTGCGGGATGACGACGAGCGTCATCGCCTTGGTGTAGCTCATGCCCAGCGCGCGGCTGGCCTCCATCTGTCCTTTTTCGACACTCTGGATACCGGCGCGGAAGATCTCGCCGATGTACGCGGCGGCGATCAGGCTCAGCGCGAGAATGCCCAGCGGGTACGGGTTCCGCGACAACGACGGGATGAGGATCCCGCCGCCCTGTCCGATCACCAGGATGGTCAGGATCGCGGGCAGACCGCGGAAGATGTCCGTGTACACCCTGGCGGGCCAGCGCAGCCACGCCTTGCCGGAGAGGCCCATCGTGGCCAGCAGCATGCCGAGCACGGTGCCGATCAGCGCCGAGAACACCGACAGGATCAGCGTGTTCAGCAGACCGGTCCCGAGGAGGTCCGGGAAGACCTCCCAGATGTACTCCCAGTTCAGAAAGCTGTTGAGGAAATCGTCCACTTACTTCTGCCCGGCCTTGAACTCCGCGGGCACCGGCGCGTTCGGCTCGAAGCGCTGGTGCACCTTTTCCCAGGTGCCGTCGGCGATGACCGCCTTGAGCCCGGCGTTGATCTTGCCCGCCAGCTCGGTGTTGCCCTTCTTGACCGCGAACCCGTGCGGGATGGTCGTGGTGATCGCCTTGACCACCTTGAGCTTCGCGTCCGGGTTCTTCGCCGCGTATTCCTCGGCGGTCGCCTGGTCGAAGATCGCGCCGTCGATCGCGCCCGATTTGAGCGCGGCGAGGGCGGCGGCGTCCTGCGGGAACTTGACGGCCTGCGCGGTGGGCGCGTTGGCCGCCAGCCAGCTGTCCGACACCGTGCCCTGCACGACCCCGATCCGCTTACCGGCCAAGGAGTTCTCGTCGGTGATACCGGTGCCCTCGCGGGCCTCGATACCGAGCGACTGGTAGTTGTACGGCGCCGAGAAGTCGACGGTCTTGCGGCGTTCGTCGGTCTGCGAGATCCCCGAGCTGCCGATGTCGAACTTGCCGTTCGCGACCTGGCTCAGCAGGGTCGAGAACTCCGTGGAGACGAACTCGAGTTTCAGGTTCTGGTGCGCGGCGATGGCCTTCAGCAGCTCGTTGTCGAACCCGGTGAACACGCCGTTTTCCTGGTAGGCGTTGGGTTTCGAGTCGCTGAGCGTGCCGACGCGCAGCGGCCTTGTACTGGAGTTCTCTCCTCCACCGCACGCCGCCAGTACCGCCACGAGGACAGCACCGACAGCGGCGGCGAGTGACTTCTTCATCGTGATCCTCACGCCTTGAACTGGTCCGGGACCGGGGCCGTCGGCAGGAACTTCTCGTGCAGCTTGACCCAGGTGCCGTCGGCGATGACCTGCTTCAGGCCCTCGTTGATCTTGGTGAGCAGCTCGGCGTTGCCCTTCTTCACCGCGAAGCCGTGGGGCACGTCGGTGGTGAAGGACTTGACGACCTTGAGCTTCACGTCGGCGCTCTCCTTGACGTTCGTCTCGGCGATCGCCTGGTCGAGGATGTAGGCGTCGACGGCGCCGCTTTTGAGCGCGGCCAGCGCCGGGGCGTACCCCGGGAAGCGCACGGCCTGCGCGTCGGGCACCGTCGAGGTGAGCCACTTGTCGCCGACGGTCGCCTGGATGACCGCGACCCGCTTGCCGGACAGGCCCTTCTCCTCGGTGATCGGCGAGCCGTCCTTGGTCTGGATGCTCATGACCTCGAAGTTGTACGGGCTGGAGAAGTCGACGTTCTTCTTGCGCTCGTCGGTCTGCGCGATGGCCGAGCTGCCGATGTCGAACTGGTTGTTCGCGACCTGGCCCAGCAGCGACGAGAAATCGGTCGAGGCGAACTCGAGCTTCAGGTTCTGCTTGGCGGCGATGGCCTTCAGCAGCTCGTTGTCGAAGCCGGTGTAGTTGCCGTTCTCGACGTAGATGTTCGGCGGCGCGTCGCTCAGTGTCCCGACGCGCAGGGTCTTCTCGGTGGAGGACTCGCCGCCACCACAAGCGGCGAGGACGGCGACGAGACCCACGGCCAGCGTGGCGAGCAAGGACTGCCTCATAGGCCGCCCGCTGATGTCCCGAACCCTTGGTGTCGTCTTCATGGTTTTCAGACCCCCGCGTTCTGGACGGGCAGGCCGGGGCCGCCCTTTTCGAGTTCCTTGGGCAGCGGCTCGGTCTTGAAGAACTGAGCGTGCAGGCGGGCGACGGTGCCGTCCGCCACGGCCTTCGCGAGGCCGTCGTTGAGCTTCTTCAGCAGTTCCTTGTTGTCCTTGCGGACGGCGAACGCGGACGGCGTGTCCTTGGTCTCGACGGTGTAGCCGAACTCCAGCGGCACGTCCGGGTTCTGGTCGATGTACTTCTGCCCGATGTCCTTCGGCACGACCCAGCCGTCGAGGCTGCCCGCCTTGAGCTGCGCGAAACCGGCGTTGTAGTCGGGGAAGCGGACGACGTTGGCGCCCGGGACCTTGCCGCCGGCGAAGTCGTCCTGCACCGACGCCTGCACGACGCCGAGCCGCTTGCCGTTGAAAGCGCCGACGTCCTTGAGGGACGCGCCCTTCTTGGTGAGGATCGTGGTGAACCCGGTGCTGTAGCCGTTGCTGAACGCGACGGTCTTCTTGCGGGCCTCGGTGGTGGAGATCGTGGAGCTGCCGATGTCGAACTTGTTGGAGGCGACGGCGGCGAGCAGGCCGGCGAACTCGGTGCCGACGAACTCGACCTCGAAGCCCTCGCGCTTCGCGATGTCGCGCAGCAGCTCGTTGTCGTAGCCGGTGAAGGTGCCGTTCTCCAGGTAGATGGACGGCGGTGCGTCGGTCAGGGTGCCGACCCGCAGCTTCTGGGCGCTCGCACCCGCGTCACCGGAGCCACAGGCGGCGAGGGCGAGGGTGGCCGCTCCGGCTGTGACGACGGCGACGATTTTCGACAGCGTGGATCTCATCGCTTCTTCCGTGGGTTTCGGCGCGCAAGGCGCGATACAAACACGCCAGGCCGCCTCATGGGCGGCCTGGCGCTCCGGGTTCAGCGATCGAGATTAGGCATTTCGCCCGATCGAGTAACTTCGTCTCACTCTGTGAACGCCCCCGGGTGGGGCTCCTCACAGGTCAGAGAATCGGGGACGGCGAGTAGTTCGCCGCCTCCGGGAAACGCTCAAGGATGCCCTCAACGCGGGACGCGATCGCCGCCACCTGACGGGGCGCGACACCGGTGAACGAGATCCGGTCCGCGAGGAGTTTGTCCAGCTCACCACGGTCGAGCGGGATACGCTCGTCGGCGGCGAGCCGGTCGAGGAGATCGTTCTCGGCCAGCCCCTGCTCCCGCATCGCGAGCGCGACGCCGACGGCGTTCTCCTTGATCGCCTCGTGAGCGGTTTCACGCCCGACGCCCGCGCGGACCGAGGCCATGAGCACCTTGGTGGTCGCGAGGAACGGCAGATAGCGATCGAGCTCACGTCCGATGACCGCCGGGAAGGCGCCGAATTCGGCCAGCACCGTGAGGAAGGTCTCCAGCAGGCCGTCGAGCGCGAAGAACGCGTCGGGCAGCGCGACCCGGCGGACGACGGAGTCGGACACGTCGCCTTCGTTCCACTGGTCGCCGGCGAGTTCGCCGATCATCGACAGGTAGCCGCGCAGGACCACGGCGAGCCCGTTGACGCGCTCACACGAACGGGTGTTCATCTTGTGCGGCATGGCCGACGAGCCGACCTGCCCGGGCTTGAAGCCCTCGGTGACCAGCTCGTGGCCCGCCATCAGGCGGATCGTCTTCGCGAGGCTCGACGGGGCGGCCGCGAGCTGGACGACGGTGGACAGCACGTCGAAGTCGAGCGAGCGCGGGTACACCTGGCCGACGCTGGTGAACACGTTCTCGAAACCGAGGTGGGCCGCGACCCGCGACTCCAATTCGTCCAAAGTGGACTCGTCGCCGAGCAGGTCGAGCATGTCCTGCGCGGTGCCGACCGGGCCCTTGATCCCGCGCAGCGGGTAGCGACCGATGAGGTTTTCGAGCCGGTCGAAGGCGACCAGCAGTTCGTCCGCGGCGGTGGCGAAGCGCTTGCCCAGCGTCGTCGCCTGCGCGGCGACGTTGTGCGAACGACCGGCCATCACCGTGTCGGCGTGCTCGACCGCGATCGCGGCGAGCCGGGCGAGCACCGCACCGACGCGGCTACGCACCAGCTCCAGCGAACGCAGCACCTGCAGCTGCTCGACGTTCTCGGTGAGGTCCCGCGACGTCATGCCCTTGTGGACGTGCTCGTGCCCGGCGAGCGCGTTGAACTCCTCGATACGGGCCTTCACGTCGTGCCGGGTGACCCGCTCGCGCGCGGCGATCGAATCGAGGTCGACCTGCTCCAGGACGCGTTCGTAGTCGGCGACGACGCCGTCCGGCACCTCGACGCCGAGGTCGGCCTGCGCACGGAGCACGGCGAGCCAGAGCTCGCGCTCCAGCACGACCTTGCGTTCCGGGGACCAGAGTTCGACCAGCTCAGGCGAGGCGTAGCGGCCGGCGAGCACGTTGGGGATGCGGGGCTTGTCCGTCACGCGGCCAGACTAACCGGCGCTAGGCGAGGGCCGCCTGGAGCATGCGCGCGGCGGCGGCCCGCGGCTCCGGGTCGACCTCGATGAGCGCGTTGACCACGGCGCCGTCGACCAGAGCGACGAGCCGCTCCAGCTCGGTGGCGTCCACAGGAGTGCCGGAGCGCGCGAAGATCTCGTGGAGCAGCTCGTACAGCTGGGCCGACAGCGTCCGCATCAGGGGGCGAAGGTACGGACGGCGCCCTGTCCCGACGAGGCGTTCGTAACGCAGAAGGACCGCTTCGGCGTCGGCCTCGCGATCGGGGCGAAGCGGGCCGAGGAGCATGTCCAGCACCAGGTCGACGGTGGCCTCGACGCCGCGGTTGCGGGTCGCCAGCTCGTCGAGACGCTGCCTCCCGTCCTCCAGCTCGACTTTCGCGTGATGCTCCACCGCGGCGGTGACCAGCTCTTCGAGCGAATCGAAGTAGTACGTCGTCGAAGCCAGCGGCAACCCCGCGCGTTCGGCGACCGCACGATGCCGCACGGCGTCGAAACCGCCCTCGGCCAGCAGCGACGCGGCGGCCTCGATGAGTTCGGCACGGCGTCGCTCACCCTTTGGCGTGGTCGCTGCGGCGGTCATGGCGGGCTATTTTGCCAGCTCGGTCAGTAGCGGGCGGCGAGCACGCCGACCAGCCTGTCGACGTCGGACTCGGGGAAGGCGGGCCTGCCCGAGCCGTCGCCGAGGCTCACCACGACCACGAGAGAGCCCTTGGGGGTGGTCCGCCGCGCCTCGGCCGCTCCGGTGGGCATCACCGGGACGGACGAGCCCGCCGGGTAAACCGCGGCGGAGACCGTGCCGCCCGGCACCTGGAACCCCGCGGACCTGGCTCCCGTCGTACAGAGGTCGCCGGGCGTCGACTTGGCGACATCCACGGGGACCGGGAGCTCGCCAGCGAGGGCGGTGGCGAGCTCCCGGTCCACCTGGTCGCACCCGTAGGTGCCTTCGGCCGTCTTCTGGCCGGTCCTCTCTGGCCCGTCGCCCCCCTGCTGAGGCGGCGGGTTCGAGAAGTTCGAGGGGTCCCCGTTGTCAAGAGGACGTGCGGACTGCGCCCCGGGTTGCTCCGCGGAAGCCGCTTCGTTGTCGGATTTGACCGCGCTCCCCGTCTGGAGCTCGGTTCCGCCGAGCACGCCGAACATGCCCACTCCGGCCAAGGCCAAAACCAGCGCACTACAGGCCACCGCGATACCGTTTCGGCGTCGAGCGGTGGCGCGTTTGGAGGCGCGGACCACGTCGGCGGTGTCGAAGGTCGGCGACGGCGCTTCACCGGGGGCGTCACGGAACAACGCCTTCAGGTCATTCTCGTCCATCCCGTGCCACCTCCTCCTTCTCCATGACCTGCCTGAGGTTCGCCAGCCCGCGCGCGGTCTGGCTCTTCACGTTTCCTTCGCTGCAGCCGAGCGCCTTCGCCGCCGCACCGACGTCCAGCCCCTCGAAGAACCTGAGCACCAGCACGGCCCGTTGCTTCGGGGGCACTTCGCGCAACGCGGCCAGCAGGTCTTCCCTGGTGACGACCTGCTCGCCGAGGTCGAAGCCGTCCTGCGGCGGCTCGGGCAGCTCCTCGGTCTGCCACTCCCGCCGCCACGGCCGCCTCGACTCGTCGATGGCCGCCCTGACCAGCGTCTTCCGTACGTAGGCGTCGGTCGCCGCCCGTTCTCTGATCTTCTTCCACCTCCGGTGCAGCGCGACGAACGCCGTCTGCGCGAGGTCGTCCGCACGATGCCAGTCACCGCAGAGCATGTACGCGGTCCTGCGCACGGAGTCCCGCTTCGCGGCGAAGTACTCCGCGAACTCTTGTTCGTCGCGCTGGTTCACGCGGTTGTTGTCTCCGCTCTTGCCTCGTCGGTGGGTAGGACGGAACCGGGGGCGTCCACGGTTGCATGAGCGGGCGTGGCGGACCAGCCGGGGAGGAGATTCACCGCAGGCCCGTCGATGTGATGTGATCGTACCGTGACCTCGCGCTCTCTCCCGCAGATCGATTTCCGCTCCGACACCGTGACCCGGCCGGACGACGTCATGCGCCAGGCCATGGCGAAGGCCGAGGTCGGCGACAACGTCCTCGACGGCGACCCGACCGTCGGCGCGTTGGAACAGCGCGCCGCGAAACTGCTCGGCATGCCCGCCGCGCTCTGGACACCGACCGGGACCATGGCGAACCTGATCGCGCTGAGCAGCCATCTCCAGCGCGGCGACCGGTTCCTCGCGCCGCGCGGCGCGCACGTGATCACCGACGAACTCGGGTCCGCCGCCTGGCTCGCGGGCGGTATGCCGGAGCCGCTGGAACACGACGCCGGACCGGGCCGTCCGACGCCGGAGACGCTTTCGGCCGCGATCGGCGTCCCGCGCGGGCCGTACTACGCGATGCGCACGCCGCTGCTGTGCCTGGAGAACACGCACAACACGGCCGGTGGCGCGGTCACCCCGCCCGACGAACACGCCCAGCTGGTCGCGGTGGCGAAGGAGGCCGGGCTGACCGTGCACCTCGACGGTGCCCGCATCTGGCACGCGTCGGTCGCGCTGGGGATCCCGCCCGCGGCGCTCACGGTCGGCGTCGACACCGTTTCCGCTTGCTTCTCCAAGGGGCTCGGGGCGCCCGTCGGTTCGGTGGTGGCGGGCAGCACGGAGTTCGTCGAGAAGGCACGGCGGATGCGTCAGATGCTCGGCGGCGGCATCCGCCAGGGCGGCGTGCTGGCCGCGGCCTGCATGGTCGCGCTGGATCGCATCGGCGACCTCGCCGAGACGCACGAGAACGCGACACGGCTCGCGACCGGGCTCGCGGAGCACGGCTGGGAGGTCAACACTCCCGAAACCAATATCGTGCAGGTGACCGCTCCCGACCTCGAAGGCAGGCTGGCGTGGCTGGCCGGGCTCGGGATCCGGACGCTGCCCAGCTCCGGCCGGATCCGGTTCGTGGCGCACCGGGACCTTTCGGCGGCGGACATCGAGGAAACCCTTCAACGCGTCAAGACCGGGGGCTGAACATGAACTGGATCGTCTTCGACTACGGCGACGTCATCAGCGCACACACCGACGCGCTGCCGACCCTGGCCAAGGC
Organism: Amycolatopsis coloradensis; assembly: GCF_037997115.1. NCBI lineage: Bacteria > Bacillati > Actinomycetota > Actinomycetes > Pseudonocardiales > Pseudonocardiaceae > Amycolatopsis > Amycolatopsis coloradensis. Next base: position 1,725,383 of record NZ_CP150484.1, on the reverse strand, counting down.
CTTCGGTCTCGAAGTCGCCGACTTCGAGCCGCATTACTGGGCCGAGCGGGTCCGGTACGACTCCGGCGGCACGGACCTCGAGTACTGGCAGAGCATCGGCCGCGCGCTGGACGTCCCGGTGGACAAGGCGTTCTCCGATGAACTGACCGCCATCGACGTCACCGGCTGGACGCACGTCGAGCCCGACGTGCTCGAACTGCTGGAAGGGCTGCACGAGGCGGGCGCGGCGCTCGCGCTGCTCTCGAACGCGTCGTCCACCTTCGGCCGCTGGGTGCGCGAGCAGGAGTGGGCGAAGCTGTTCCGCGTGAAGCTCTTTTCGGGTGACCTCGGCTGCATGAAGCCGGACGCGAAGATCTATCGGATCCTGCTCGCCGAACTCGGCGCCGAACCGGCCGACTGCCTGTTCTTCGACGACCGGCAGTCCAATGTGGACGGTGCGCGGGCGGTCGGGATGCGGGCGGAACGCTGGGTCGGCGTGACCACGGCGAAATCCGGCTTCGGCTCTTCGGAGGAATAATTCACCCTCGCCGCTCATCCGCTTACGCGCGGTGAAGCGGATGACCTACGCTGAACGCGTCCAAACCGATTCACCCCCGGTAGGTGCCCATGTCCGCGGACCGACGCCCGTTCGTGCCCGTCGATTTCGACCGGCCGAGCATCGCGCGGGTCTTCGACGCCCTCATGGGCGGCCAGGACAACTACGAGGCCGACAGGGTGGCGCTGCGCCAGATCCTGGAGATCTCGCCGGACGCGCCGGCGATGGCCAAGGAGGTCCGGCACTGGCTGGTCCGGACCGTGCGCTATCTGACCGACCGGGAAGGTATCGACCAGTTCCTCGACCTCGGCTCCGGCTTCCCGAGCATGGACAACACGCACCAGGTCGCGCAGCGGTACAACCCCGAGGCCCAGGTCGTCTACGTCGACCGGGATCCGGTGGTGCAGGCGCACGGCCGCGCGCTGCTCGCGGCGAACGACTTCGCGCATATGACGGCCGCCGACCTGACCGAACCGGCCGAGGTCATCGAGGGGCTCACCCGCACCCACCGGCTGGAGTTCGACCGGCCGGCCGGGCTGATCCTGTGCGCGATCGTCCACCACATCCAGGATCTCGACGAGGCGCGGAAGATCGTCCGCACCTACGTCGACGCGCTGGCGCCGGGCTCATTCGTCGTGTTGCTGCACCAGCACAATCCAGCGGACGGCTCCGAAGCCGCCGACGTCGCGACGGCACTCGAGAAGCGCTTCAACGGCACAGGGCTGGACACGCTGTACCGCACGCGTGACGAGATCGAGTCCTTCTTCGAGGGACTCGATCTCATGGAGCCCGGCCTGACGTATCCGCACCTGTGGTGGCCGGACGGGCCGCGCTTCACCCCGCTTTCGCCCGTGAACTTCACGTCGCTCGGCGGGGTGGCGCGTAAGCCCTAACGGCGGAGCTGCTTCGGGGTGCCCTTGCCCTTGATGGCGCCGTACGCGGCCGTGCCGAGGAAGACCGCGCCGCCGATGACGGCGATCCAGAAAACGGCCTTCACGAGGAAACCGAGCACGGATCCGAGCACCATGAAGGCCACCCAAGCCAGGATCAGCCCGCCGACGATCTTCCAGAACATGGCATCCTCCGATTGCCTCACCGTGCCCGTGCGGGCCCGGTGAGTCCAGGTTGTCAGGCGGAGCTCGCGAGCGCCTTCATTCCGCCTAACGTTCAGGGTGAATTCCGGGTTCCCCCTGAGCGAGCCAGTCGCCGAGCCTGCGGACGCCCTCGTCGATGTCCTCGCGCGAGCCCGCGAAGGAGAACCGCACGAACCGGCCGCCGTCGCTCACGTCGAAGTCGATCCCGGGGGCGATCGCGACACCGGTGTCGGCGAGGAGCCGCTGGCACCAGCTGAGGCTGTCGTTCGTGTAAGCGGAGACGTCGGCGTAGGCGTAGAAGGCGCCTTCGGCCGGCGCGAGCTTGTCGATGCCGATGCCCTTGAGGCCGGCGAAGAGCACATCGCGGTTGGCCCGGTAGCGCTCGACGTGGCCGTCGGCCTCCGCGTACGACTCCGGGGTGAACGCGGAGACCGCGGCGTGCTGGGAGACCGCGGGCGGGCAGATGGTGAAGTTACCGGTCAGGACGTCGATCGCGCGATGCAGCCGCTGGGGCGCGAGCATCCAGCCGAGCCGCCAGCCGGTCATGGCGAAGTACTTGGAAAACGAGCCGAGGACGAGCGCTTCGTCGCCGTACTGCCAGGCGCAATCGAGCCCGGCGCCGTAGGAGATCCCGTGGTAGATCTCGTCGCTGATCAGCTGCACGCCGTGTGACGCGCACCAGCCGCTGATCGCCGCCAGTTCACCCGGCGGCAGGACGGTGCCGGTGGGATTGCTCGGGCTGGCCACGATGAGTCCCTTGATCGGCCCCAGCTCGTCGAGCAGCGCGACGGTCGGCTGGAAGTTCGTCTCGGCCTCGGTGGCGAACTCGACGACCTCGCAACCGAGCACCTTCAGCAGGTTCCGGTAGGCCGGATAGCCGGGACGCGCCATCGCGACCCGGTCACCCGCCTCGAAGGCGCTGAGGAACGAGAGCAGGAAGCCACCGGAGGAACCGGTCGTCATGATGACGTCCTGCGGGCTCACGTCGACCGGGTAAGTGCGGTTGTAGTGCTCCGCGACGGCCTCACGCAGTTCCGGGATGCCGAGTTGCTCGGTGTAGCCGAGGTTGTGGTCCTTCAGCGCCCGCTGCGCCGCTTCGAGCACGGGCCGCGGCGCCGGCGCGGACGGCTGCCCCGCGAGCAGCGGGACCAGGTCGCCGTGACTGCGCTGCCGGGCCTGCGCGGCCGAAAGGACGTCCATGACGTGGAACGGCGGGACGGCGGAACGTGCGGCGGGGCCAGGGAAGGACATGCGGGTGAGGCTAACTTGCCTTCGCGAGGAGAACCGAGAACCCGTCGAGGGCGCGGGTGGCCCAGTCGGCGTGGCGGTCAGCCCCTCCGTTGGTCGTGAGTGGCGTTTCGGGTTCTGATCCGAAACGCCACTCACGAGGTCGCTAGTAGCCCTGGTACCCGCCGCCGCCGGCCATGGACTTCAGCCCCGGGTGCCCCTCGAAGCCGCCGTATCGCGAGAACGTGTACCGGACGCCCGCGATGATGTTGTCGACCGGGTTGTAGATGTCGTCGTGCCCGGGAAGCTTGTGCGCGTTGAAGGTCGGGTCGATGCACTGCATCAAACCCTTGGACGGCGTGCCCTTCGCCGCGTTGGAGTCCCAGTTGTTGATGGCGTTGGGGTTACCGCCGGACTCCTTCTCGATGATCGTCCAGATCTTCTGGATATCCGCCTCGGTCACCGGGATCCCGTTGGCCTGCAGGATCTTGATGGCCTCCTGGATCCACTGCTGGACGTTGCCCGGCGGCGTCGTCGACGGCGGGCCACCGCTCGGCCCGAGACCGCCGCCCCCACCGCCACCGCCGCCTCCTCCACCGCCACCGCCACCGGCGTGGAGACCGCCGGTGCGCTTGGGGACGCTGCCGTCCTTGCCGGGCATCGGGACCTTCGAGTAGCCGCCCTCGATGTCCTTCTTCATCAGCTCTTGGGACTTCTGGATCATCTGGTTGGCCTGGTCGAGCAGGCCCTTGACCCGGGTGTCGGCGTCGCCGGCGATCTTGTTGATGTCGGTCTTGGCCTTCTGGATGATCTCGTCGGCCGAAGGGCTCGGCGCCGGCTTGTGATCCTTCTCGGCCTGCGCGGCGGCCTGGATCGCCGCGTTCTTGTCCGTCTCCGCCTGGGTGTTCCGCTTGTTGATCGCTTCCTCGGCGCCCTTGTAGGCGTCGGCGACCTGGGTCTTGATGTTGCCGAGATCGGCGTGGACACGATCGAGGTCGTCGACGACCTTGCCCAGCTGCTCTTCGACGTTCTTCCCGGCCTTGGTGATCGACTTGACGTACTCGAAGAAGGCGTCCGCGGCGGGCCCGGCCCAGACCCCGCCGTTCAACGCTTGGGTCGAGTTGGACAACGCCGCGCTGTGGTCGCCCGCGTTGTCAGCGGCCGTCTTGAACTGCTTCGAGGCATTCTGAATGGCGGCCAGGTTCACCTTTTCGATCTGCTCGGCCTTCTTGACCAGTTCGCCCCAGCCGTCCGGCACCCCGGCGCCGACACCGTTCAAACCCACTGCTCAAGCCCCCTTGTTCTCCGGCCCCCGGCCTGGCGAATCGTCACAGGTCTCCGTGCACCTTCAGGTTGTCCACGTGGACCGCTTCGGTCTCCTTGATCAAACCCGCCGCCTTTCGCAGCACGAAGGCCGTGGCCTCCATCAGCTGACCGGCCGAATCGAATTCGTTGTGGACGCCCTGTTTGAACTTGCCGACCGCGCCCTGGGCGTCGCCGTGCTCGTCCACTCCGCCGAAGGGGCTTTCCTTCTCGTCATCCATCCCGGTGACGCCTTTTTTGGTCTTCTCGAACTCGTCCTTGAGCTTCTCCACCTGACCGGCGGCGATCCCCATGGATTCCGGGTCGTACACAGGCACGGTTCGTCATCCCCTTCACGGAAAAACTCGTATCCGCCCGATCAGACGCGCGGCCGATCAGGACGGTTCCCGCGCATACTTTAAGACCTCGTCAGTGGGCCGTGCGCGCATCCACGCCAACTTCCACCCCGCCGATATCGACTTCACGAAACAACCGAATCGGGCAAGTCAGAAATCGGCGACTTCCCGGATCCTGGTCGCCAGCAACTGGTTGTCCGCCGGGGTGATGGTCGCCCAATCCCGCCCGTCCCGGTTCCGCGCGACCTGGAACAGGTACCGGCCCGCGTCCGTGTCGTAGAAGGCGACCACGCTGTCCGCCCGCCGGGGGCGGCCGTCGCGGCCCGCGCGTTCGACACCGAACTGGCCGCGCGCCTCCTGGCCGAGCAGCATGCCCGCCACCTCCTGGGCCTGCCAGAGGGGCACGTCCAGGTCTTCCAGCGCGGTGACCAGGGCTTTCGCGTCGCCGCGGGCGGCGGCGTCGGCCTGGACGAGGACGTCGTGCGGGATGCTGATCGACTGGCCGACGCCGGGGCCGAGATCACCCGCGACCGAGACCGCGGCCTCGGCGAGGGAGCTCTCCCTGGCGGGGATGAGCCACACCTGACCGGAGTCGATCACGCCGAGCAAGGCCTGGTTGCCGACGCTCACCGCCTGGCCCTTGATCTCGCGGTCGGTCCACACCCAGACGTCGATCGCGACGCGGGGATGCGCGAACAGGTTCAGCATGTCGACCAGCTCGCCCGACGCCTGGTGTCCCCGCGCGAGACCTCGCGCGCGCAGGGATTCCCAGGCCTCTTCGATCAGCGCCGCCCGCTCCGTGTGGGTCGTTCCGGGGCTCGGCACGTCGAGTGCGACATGGCGGCCGGGCAGCCGTTCGGCTTCCCAGAGCATTTCGAACTCGAGTGCGGACAGCACCAGGCTGCCGTTGTCGTTCGGCACAGGTTCAGCGCGCTTCCCGGTTGCCGTGGTCACCGATCACGTCCGGCGAAACCAGCCGCTCGTCGGTGAACAGGTCCTTGTCGTCGACGCCGTAACGCCTGATGTGCTCCGCGTCCTCTTCGACGTCCTGGGTGGCCGCGCGCTCCATGAACTTCGACTCGGGCTTCGGCTGCTTCGCGCCGATCTTCTCCGAGCGCCGCATGGCCTCCTCTTCGGGAAGCTCGCCGATCGGGAGCTGGCGGGTCGGCTTCACGCCGCCTTCCTGACGGGGACGGCGGTCGCGTTCCCTGTCGCCGCTCAGCGCACCACCGGCGACACCGGCGCCGAGCGCCGCGGCACCGGCACCCAGGTCGCCCGCGGCCGGGCCGGTGATCTTCGAGACGGCGGGGAAACCGCGGCCGGATTCGTTGCCGGGGGCCATCGGCGCCTGCGGTCCGGAGCCGACCGAGCGGCCCTTGCCGAGCGCCTGGTCGCCGCCCGCGCCACCACCGACGTTGCCGAAGACACCGGGACCCGAACTGGAGCCCGGGCCCTTGCCGACAGCGCTGTCGAGACCGGGGCCGGTGCCGAACGCTTTGCCGACCGGCTGCGCCGACGTGGTGCTGTTCGGCGGCGCACTGCCGGTGGACTGACCCGGCGGGACGTTCGGGGTGTTCGGCGCGCCCGGCGGAACGAACGGCGGCGAGGTCGGCGAGCCGGTGACCGGGTACGACGGCCTGCTCTGTTCGGGCTGCGGGGACGGCCGGTTCGGCGTCACCCATCCGGCGCCCGGCGAGGGAGCCGGCCTCGACGTGCCGGACGGCGTGGTCGGGGCGGCGGCCGCGGGAGCCGTGGCCCCGGCGTTCGGCGACGACGCACCGGTTTTGCGTACCGTCCCGCCGCCCATGGCGACGCCGTAGGCAGGGGTCGGCGCGTCGTAGGACGGCGCCTTCGGGTTGCCGACGGGCTGCGCGACCGGCGGCACGTACTTCGATTCGACGGCGGCCGACGCGGGCCGCACACTGCCGTCCGGGGTCAGGTCCGTGGCCGTGCCCGCCAAGTCGAGCGGGGCGGAACCGCCACCCGCTCCGGCGGCCGTCGTGGTCTGGGTCAGGTTCATCGCCTGCGGGTCGGCCAGCGTGTCGGTCGACAGCAGGTTCTCGCCGCTCGTCTTGGCGTAGTCGTTCAACGCCTCCTGTGCCTGCGCCCGCGCGTTGTTCGCGGCGCTGACACTCTTGGCGTGGTCGGTCTCGAACCCGATGAGGCTCAGGACGACGTCACCGATGGTCAGGCCGCCGGCGCCTTTCCGGACCACTTCCGGATCCGGAAGCTTGTGCAGGGTCCGGTTGAAGGCCTCACCCTGCGCGAAGATCATCTCCGCGGAGTGCGAGACTTTCGAGTTCGCGTCCTGGGAGAAGCCGGCCTGTTCGGTGAACACCTGACCGGCGGCGCCACCGGCCTCGCTCTGCCATTCCACGCCGAGCTTGCCCAGCTCGTCACGCAGCGTCTTGTCGGTGTCCGCGAGCGCGCCCGCGACGGATTTCAACGCGTCGACGGCGATACCGATACTGCCGGTGCCGTCACCGCTGCGGAAGCGTTCGATCTCGGTCGCGATCCCGGTGTCGGTGTAGCCGTCGAACCGAAGATCGCGGAGCCTGCCCGCGAGGTCGGAAACGTTCACGCCGCCCTCCCTAGTTGCGTGCTTTCAAGGTCTGCAAAGCCGAATCGGCCGCCTGTGCGGACATTTCACACAGCTGCGGCATGGTGAACGCGCCGGCGGTGACGGCGACCGCCCGCACCGCCAGCGTCTGTCCCTGAGCGACACCGACGAGCGTTTCGCAGTCGCCCGGCGTGCCGGCGTCACGGTGGTTCCGGATGGCCGGGAACCCGCCGACCGCCGTCGGTTCCGTCGTCATGCTGTTCTTGCGGCGCTTGCCGGTGAACCACTCTTCGACGTCCGCGGTGATCGTGCGGACGTAATAGCCATGGAAGGGCTGCGCGGCGTCCGAGTCGAGGACACAGGTCGGGCCGTCGATCGGTTCCGCGGCCGCGCGCGGTTTGCTGTTGATCTTGAGCTGGTCGAGCTGCGGATCGGTGAGCAGGGCACACGGATCGACACCCCGCAGGCTCAGTTCGGCGGGCCTGGCAGGCAGTGCCGACGCTTTGGCGCCCTGCGTGGCCGAGGCCAGCGCGGGTTCGTCGGGGAACGCCTGCCCGCCCGTGTCCGTGGCGCATCCGGCCAGCACGAGGGTGAGCACCCCGCCGGTCACCAGCACACGAGGCCTACGCCCGGTGTACACCACGGTCCCCGAACGCGGCGGCCTTGTCCGCATCACTGGTCTTGTACTCCTTGGCCGCCGTGCGGAGCTGGTTGACCAGGCCCCGCAGACCGGCCACGTACGCCCGGACCTGCGCGGCGTACGACTGGTCGCCGTCGGCCACGAGCTCGTTCCAGACGCTGGTCGCGTGCACGCTCACGGTGTCGTTGGCCGGAGTGTCGATCCGCAGCTGGTCGAGCCGCGTCATGAGCTTGTCCTGCAACGCGTCGACCTGCTCTTCGACGATCTTCGCCACTTCGAGCAGCTTCGACGGGTCGACTCTGATGTCGGCCACCGACGGTGGCGTCGGGACCGCCGACGTGAGGTCCTGGACCTTGCTCGATGCTGCCATTCCCCACCCCTTGGAAACACGCACGGTGACCGTTCGCCCTGTCGAGGCTACCAACGCCGATGTATCGAGCGCCTAAGCTTCTCAGGAAATACCGGGTTAGACGCAGCGGCCGCCCGAGCGGTTCCGTCCGGAATTCACGAGACCGGGGTGGCGATCTCTCCCTTGGCGGCGAGCAGGGCGATGTCGGTGCGGTGGTGGGAGCCGGCCAGGTGGACCTTCTCGACCGTCGCGTAGGCGTCCTTGCGGGCGGCCTTCAGGTTCTTGCCGGTGCCGACCACCGACAGCACGCGGCCGCCGGAGGAGACGACGGCACCGTCGTCACGGCGGCGGGTGCCGGCGTGGAGCACGCCTTCGAGCTCGCCACCGGTGATGACGTCGCCGGTCCTCGGCTTGCCGGGGTAGCCGTCCGCGGCGAGCACGACGGTGACCGCCGCGCCGGAGTCCCACTCCAGCGGCGGCAGATCGGCGAGTTCGCCGGTCGCCGTCGCGTGCAGGACCTTGCCGAGCGGGCTGCGCAGCAGCGCCAGGACGACCTGGGTCTCCGGGTCGCCGAAACGGCAGTTGAACTCGATGACCTGCGGGCCCTCGGAAGTCAGCGCGAGACCGGCGTAGAGCAGGCCGGAGAAGGTGGCGCCGCGGTTGTCGAGCTCGTCGACCACGGGCTGCACGATGCGGGCGACGACGTCGTCGACCAGGTCCTTCGGCGCCCACGGCAACGGGGCGTACGCGCCCATGCCGCCGGTGTTCGGGCCCGCGTCGCCGTCACCGACGCGCTTGAAGTCCTGCGCGGGCAGCAACGGGACGACCGTGCGGCCGTCGACGAAGCAGAAGAGAGAGGCCTCCGGGCCGTCGAGGAAGGACTCCAGGAGCACCGGGTGCCCACCGTCGAGCAGCATCAGGGCGTGCTTGCGCGCGACGTCGACGTCCTTGGTGACCACGACGCCCTTGCCCGCGGCGAGGCCGTCGTCCTTGACCACCCAGGTGGGGCCGAAGCGGCCGAGCGCGGCGTCGAGGCGGGCCGGGTTGTCGACGACCTCGCAGTGCGCCGTCGGCACCTTGGCGGCCGCCATGACGTCCTTCGCGAACGCCTTCGAACCCTCGATCCTTGCCGCGGACGCGGACGGACCGAAGCAGGCGATGCCCGCCTTCCGGACCGCGTCGGCGACACCGGCCACCAGCGGGACCTCGGGACCGACCACCACCAGATCCGCCTGCCACTGCTTGGCGAGGGCGGAGACGGACTCGGGGTCGGCCGCGTCCACGCCGAGTTGTTCGGCCACCGCCGCGGTGCCGGCGTTGCCCGGGGCACAGGCCAGCGCGGTGACGGAAGGGTCTTCCGCGACCGCGAGGACGAGTGCATGCTCACGGGCGCCGGACCCGATTACCAGTACGCGCACGACGCACAGGGTAACCGGGCCGGGGACGCCCTGTCGGCGGAGCCACGTGAAACCCGCCCCGGCCGGAGGCCCCGCTATCGTGGCGGCGGGGCACCATAACGTCTGACCTGCGGAAACACGAACCTGCCCCGGTGATGCGATCGCGGTCGCGGGTCACCGATCAACACAGCCCCGAACACGTCGCCGTCCTCGAGCGGGTGGTTCCATCCGGCGTTCACCCGGCGGTCAGCGCTCCGCCGGTCCGTCTTCGCCGTCCGGACGCCTCCTGCGTCAAGGGTTGCGCGGTACCCCGAGTTGAAGCGAAAGAGGTTACCCACCATGCGAAAGCGCCTGGGCGTGCTCGCCCTGTCCGGACTCGCCGTACTCAGCGTCACAGGGCTGGCAGGCGCTGCCGAGCCGAGCGCCCAAGATGTGTCGGCGCTGGCGAAGGGTCACGATGGTCCGGTGATCGTCGGACACCGCGGCGCCCCCGGCTACCGCCCGGAGCACACGCTCGCCTCGTATGAGCTCGCCTACCGCCAGGGCGTCGACTGGGTCGACGTCGACCTCGTGCCCACCAAGGACGGCCAGCTCGTCGCGCGGCACGAGAACGAGATCGGCGGGACCACCGACGTCGCGAAGCACCCCGAGTTCGCGAACCGGAAGACGACGAAGGTCATCGACGGCACGTCGTTCACCGGCTGGTTCACCGAGGACTTCACACTCGCCGAGCTGAAGACCCTGCGCGCGACCGAGCGGATCCCGCAGCTGCGGCCGAACAACAAGATCTACGACGGCCGCTACCAGATCGCCACCTACCAGGAGGTCATCGACCTGACGCGCCGCCTGGGCCGCGAACTGCGCCGTGAACTGGGGACGTACCCGGAGATCAAGCACTCGACCTACTTCTCCTCGATCAAGAACCCGACCGAGCCGAAGCTGGTCGAGCTGCTCAAGCGCAACGGGCTCAACCACCCGAAGGCGCCGGTGATCATCCAGTCGTTCGAGGTGTCGAACCTGATCGCGCTTTCGCGCCAGGTGCGGGTGCCGCTGCTGCAGCTGACTTCGGCGACCGGCGCTCCGGCCGACTTCGTCGCCAAGGGCGACCCGCGGACGTACGCCGACCTCGTGACGCCGGCGGGCCTGAAGGAGATCTCGAAGTACGCGGACTACCTGGGCCCGGAGAAGGCGCAGGTCATCCCGGTGGTGAACGGCGCGCTGGGGCAGCCGACCAAGCTGGTCGCCGACGCGCACCAGGCCGGGCTGAAGGTCGGGCCGTACACGTTCCGCAACGAGAACAACTTCCTCCCGCAGAGCCTGCGCTCGTCGGCGAACCTCGCCGAATACGGCAACGCGTTCGCCGAGCAGGAGGCGTTCCTCAAGGCGGGTGTCGACGGGTACTTCGCGGACCACCCGGACACCGCGCTGGAGGCCGTGAAGGCGTTCCAGGGGCGCTGACCTCGCGGTACGTGAAGGCCCCCTTCACTGCGTCTAGCGCAGTGAAGAGATCGGAAG
>NZ_CP150484.1:1251996-1344479 GCF_037997115.1 Amycolatopsis coloradensis | reverse complement strand
CCGCATCTCATGCGAGGAAAGCGCCCTTCATCGCGTCTTATGCGGTGAAGGGCCCCTTCAGCCCACCGGGGTCGGAACCGGAGCGGGCTCCTCTTCGGGATCTTCGAGGACCTTCGGCACCCCGCGCAACGTGAACAACGCGCTGACCGCGAGCAACGCCATCAGCCCCGCCGAGCACACCATCGTCACCTGCAACCCGTCGACGAACGCCGACTTCGCACCGGCCAGGACCAGCGCGCCCTGCTCGGGCGGCAACTGCGCCGCGACCTGGACGGCGCCGCCCAGGGTGTCCGAAATCGCCGCCGAAGTCTCCGGCGGTACGCCCGCCGGGATGACGAGTTCGCTCCGGTACAGCGCGCCGAGCACACTGCCGAGGACGGCGATCCCCAGCGCACCACCGAGTTCGGTCGCCGTCTCGGAGATCGCCGACGCCGCGCCCGCCCTGGCCTTCGGCACGACGCCGAGCACCGTGTCCGTCGCGACGGAGAGGATCAGCGACAGCCCGACGCCGAAGATGATCATCGCGGCGAGCAGGTCGGTGTAGACGATCGTCACGCCGACCCCCGCGTACAGCGCGAACCCGGTCGCCGACAGGGCACAGCCGAGCCCGATGGTGACAGCGCGGCCGAAGGCCTTGATCGCCAGTGGCGTGAGCATGCCGCCGAGGATCGCGCCGCCCATCCCGGGCAGTCCGGCGAGCCCGGCCTTCAGCGGCGACCAGCCCGCCACCAGCTGCAGGTACTGCGCGAACATCAGCGAGACCGCGAGCTGCGCGAACATCGCCAGGATCGTGGTGCCGACGGTCGCCGAGAACGCCCGCTGAGCGAACAGCTTCAGGTCCATCAGCGGTTCGGCCAGCCGCGGCTGCCGCAGGATGAACGCCAGCAGGCAGCCGAGGCCGAGCACGGCGGCGACCGCGACGTCCCAGTGCCCCCAGCCCTTGTACGCGACTTCCTTGATCGTGTAGACGATCCCGACCATGCCGACGAGCGAAAGCAGCACGCTGGGCACGTCGATGCGCTGGGACACCGGGTTCTTCGATTCGGGCAGGATCAGCGCGCCCGCGATCACCATGACCACCACCACCGGCACGTTGACCAGGAACACCGAACCCCACCAGAAGTGCTCGAGCAGGAAACCGCCGACGAGCGGCCCCATGCCGAAACCGAGGATCGTCAGCCCGCTCGAAACCCCGATCACGGCCGCGCGTTCCTTGCCGGTGAACACGTTCCGCACGATCGACAGCGTCGACGGCATCAGTGTCGCGGCGGCGATCCCGAGCAGCGCGCGGGCGGCGATCAGGAGCTCCGCCGTCGGCGCGTACGCCGTGATCACCGAAGCGACACCGAACAGCGACGCCCCGATCAGCAGCAGCTTCTTCCGCCCGACCCGGTCGCCGATGTTCCCCATCGTGATCAGCAGCCCGGCGAGCGCGAAACCGTACGCGTCGGCGATCCACAGCAGTTCCGTCGTCGACGGGTGCATCTGCTCCGAAAGCGACGGCAGCACCAGGTGCAGCACGGTCAGGTCGATCGCGATCAGCAGCTGCGCCAGCACGCAGACCGCGACGGTGCCGATCTTGCGGCCCTTGCCGATGGTCACCGAGAGACCCCGAACGTGAGTTCCGGCGTGTGCCGCGTGGTGCCGTTTTCGCCGTCACCCAGGTAGAAACGGGTGCTCAGGGTGCGGGCCGCCGGGTCGAGGACGCTGCGCCACAACGTCCGCCACGGCGCGCCGGGCTCGACCGCGAAGGACACCGCGTCGAGCGCGTCGCGCGGCCCGGCGTCCGCCTCCTTGGTGATGGTGCGAAGCCGCTCGTAGGTGCGCATGGTCTCCGGGGTGTCCTCGGGCAGCGCGTCGAGATCCGGATGACGGTGCAGCAAGTGGTTCGTGACGCACAGCGGCCCGTCGGCCACCTCGACGAAGTACTCGACGTCGTGCGCTCCGCGTTCGTACACGAAGCCGCGGCCGGAGGCGTCGGCGACGATGTAGTGGCAGGGCGCGCCGTGCGCGTACTGCTTGGCGAGCATCATCGCTTCCTTGGCCTCGTCGACGGTTTCGCAGGTGTCCAGCAGATACCGGCACACCTGCAGCACCGATAGACCGGCCTGCGGACCGTGGTCCAGCGGCATGGCCGTCTCGACCTCGGCCATCAGCAGGGAGACGACGAGCCCCGCCTCGTTGACCCCCTCCGTGCCACCGTCCATTGTGGACATCGTGAGGGACGTCGAGGCGATGCCGTCGTCGGGGATCGTCGTCAGGACGTAGGGCCGTGACGCCATCGGCACGGTCCCGTCGTCGACGGGCTCCTCCCCGGCCAGCACCGCGCCCAGCTGAGTCCAGCTCATGGTGAAGAAGTCGTAGTTGCGGCCGAGCTCGCTCCCCGTCCACAGCGCCGAACAACCCGATCCGGCGGGCAGGGCACTCGCGTCGTCGAAGGAGACGGCCGCGTCGGCGGGGAATCCGTGGGCCTCGGCGAACCCGGCGGTGCGCGCCGCGTACTGCGGCCAGTTCCGCGCGAACCAGGTACGCCGCGCCTTGGCCACGGCCGGGTCGAGCGGCGACGGCGACCAGTCCGAGCGCGCCTTCACTTCGGCGCCGAGGGCATGGCCGATTTCGGCCTGGGAGCCGCGCAGCGTCAGATGCCGCACGGCGAGGAAGTCTTCGGGAGATCCCGCTACGTAGGTCATGTCCCGGAGGGTGTCCGCCGCCGCTGACCGTTCACGCACCGAACGCTGTCAGCGTGTCATCCGAATGTCATGTGCCCCGAGCGAAAGTGGTCCCACCAGGCAACGACGAACGAGGGAAACCATGCTCAGTAACAAGGTGTACATCATCGGCGGGGCGGTCATCAGCGTCCTCTTCCTCGCGCTCGCGATGGTCGAGTTCTCCACCGGCTACCCCGACGACGGCCTCCAGGACCTGCTCTACGCCGCCGTGAGCGCCGGCGCCGGCACGCTGCTGTACGTCCTCGACCGCCGCCAGCGTGAGCGCCGCGCCGCAGCCACGGCAGCCAACGACGCAGCGCAGCGTGACGCCCGATGAGGAACATCGACGGCGGCTTCCTCGCCGCACCTGACCAGGCTTCCCTCGAACGCCGCGAACGGGACGTCCGCAAGGGCAAGCTCGCACTGCTCCTGACCGTCGCGGGCGGCTTCGTCACACTGGTCGCCGGCTACCAGGTCTTCGCGGACTTCTCCCCGGTTTCGCTGGTGGTGACGATGCTCGCGCTGGCCGCCGCGATCGGCGGCGGGCTGCTCACCAAACACCTGATGCGCGCCGTGCGGTTCCGGGTGCACAAACCGAACGCGGGCCTGGTCGGCGCCGCGAAACTGACGGGGATGGTCGTGGCCGTCCTCGCGTTCATCGGACTGGTCGGCGCGATCGAAGGCCCCGGGGTGCTGCGGATCATCGCGATCGCCGTCGGCTGCGCGGCCATCGGCTACGTGAAGTCGCTGCACGACCAGCAGTGGGTGCTCTTCGAACTGGACGCGGTGGGCGTCCGGATCGAGCGGACGGTCGTGCCGTGGCGGGAAGTCACCCGGCTCACCATCGACCCGGTCGGCCCGGGGATGACCCGCCTCGGCGCGGTGCCGGTCAACGCGGCGCCGCTGTACGTCGCGGTCCAGGACACCGAGTTCGACCAGCGGCTCCTCGCCGAGGCCGTCGGCCGCTTCGCGCCGCAGGGCACGCAGCTGACCCGCGCCTAGGCCAGCTGAGTGGCGCCCCGCAGGCCGAGCCCGCGGCGGTAGGCCCGGTCGAAGTCGTCACCGAGCCGCTCCCGCACGGTCGTCCTGAGCAGGGCGGCGTCCAGATCGACGGCGAACGGGGTGCCCCGGATGGTCACCGCCGCGCCGATCAGGACCGCCGCCCGCTCGGCGTCGCCCCGCACCAGCGCGACCCCGGCGAGACCCTCGACGGCGCAGGCCATGGTGGTGCTGTCGTGCCAGCGGTCCGCCGACACCAGCGCCAGCCGGTGCAGTTCCTCGGCCCCGTCGAGGTCACCCTCGGCGGCAAGGACCCAGCCGAGAGAGATCTTCGCCCCGGCGCGCACCCCCTCGGCCGCGAACGAACCACCGGAGCACTCCGCGAGCGCGCGTTCACTCAGCGCGCGGGCCGCCGCCAGATCGCCCTCGTGCCGGGCGAGGAACGACAACCCGACGTACCCGGCCGCCCGGCTTTCGGGCATTCCTGCGCGGCGCGCGATCTCGATGGCGAGTTCGAAATCCGCCCGCGCTCCCGCCGCGTCGCCGTGGAGCAGCTTGCTGCCGCCGCGACGGCACAGCAGGTCCGCGTTGTCGTCGGACGCGCCGAGTTCCCGCATCAGCCGCAGGGCCTCGTTCATCGTTTCGAGGGCTTCGGCCTGCCGGTTCGTCCAGATCAGGATCTGGGACAGATGGTCGAGGGCCATCGAAAGGCCCCAGCGCTCCCCGATCGAGCGGAACGCCTGGGCCCCTTCGAGCAGGAACTCTTCCGCCGTGTCGAGTTCGCCCTGCATCAGCGCGCGAAGGCCGTAACCGGTCGGCGCGAGGGCGAGACTCCAGGCATCGCTGTTCGTCAGCAGCACCCGGCTGCGTTTGATCAGCGCGTCGTCGTCACCGGGCGGGCCTGACACGACGCCCATCAACAGCAGCAGTGCCGGGTTCCGGGGCGCCTTGGCGAGATTCAGCATGAGGCCGTCCACCAGCGGCAAATGCCGGTCGAGCGCCTCGTGGCCCCGCAGCCCCGCGGCGGCGGTGAGCACGCAGAGCTGGTACTCCTCTTCGAGACCGTCCGGCGCTCGCTCTCCGAGCCGCTTGACCACTTCCAAGCTCAGCGTCGAGCCTTCGAACCGGCGACCGCGCATCCACCAGTACATCACCAGTGAAGCCGAAAGCCGGAGCGCGATCCGCACGTCGGACTCGGCGGCCCAGCGCAACGCGGCGAGGAGGTCGTCGTAGGCGGCGTCGAGTCGATCGAGCCAGGCAAGTTGGCCGCCGGTGCGCAGCAACGGGTCGGCTTCCTCGGCGAGGGCGAGAAAATGCTCGGCGTGCGCGCGCCGCAAGCGCTCGGTTTCGCCCGCTTCGGCGAGTTTTCCGGAGAAGAAGGCGCGGATGGTTTCGAGCATCCGATACCGGTCCCCGGTGCGCTCGACCAGCGATCTGTCCACAAGGGACGGAAGCAGTTCCGCGACGTCCGGCACGGCGCAGACCGCTTCGGCGTCGGCCAGGGTCGTGCCGCCCGCGAAGACGGTCAGCCGCCTGGCGAGCAGGCGTTCGTCCTCGTCGAGCAGGTCCCAGCTCCACTCGACGACGGCGCGCAGGGTGCGATGGCGGCTCTCGGCGACCCGGCTGCCCCGCGAGAGCAGCCCGAACCGGTCGTCCAGCCTGGCGGCGATCTCGCCGACCGGCAGGGTCCGCACGCGCGCGGCGGCGAGCTCGATGGCCAGCGGCAGCCCGTCGAGCGCCGCGCAGACACGCTGGACGTCGCCTGCGGTCTCGTCGTCGACCGCGAAGCCCGGATCACTCGCCTGGGCCCGGTCGGCGAACAGGCGGACCGCGGCGAACTCCAGCGAGCGGGCGGGAGACGTGCCCGGCGGCGGCACGGCGAGCCGCGGCACGGGGGAGACGACCTCGCCGGTGATGCCCAGCGGTTCGCGGCTGGTGGCGAGCACCCGCAGCGCGGGAGCCGCGCCGAGCAGCCGGGCGGCCAGTTTCGCGGCGGCCTCGATCAGATGCTCGCAGTTGTCGAGCACCAGCAGGACCGGCCGTTCGGCCAGCGCGTCGATCAGCCGTTCCAGCGGCGCGTTCTCCACCGGCGCGGTGACCGTCCCGAGCGGGACCGTCCGCAGGCCGAGGGCGGTCAGCACGGCGTGGACGATGTCGGAGTCCTCGGTGTACGGAGCGAGTTCGACGAAGACCGCGGGGAGGTCCACGGCGGCCGCCGTCTCGATGGCCAGCCGCGTCTTGCCCGCCCCACCCGGTCCGGTCAGCGTCACCAGCCGCGAGCTGTCCAGCCTGCCGAGCACGTGCCGGAGATCGCCTTCGCGGCCGATGAAACTGGTGAGCTGCGCGGGAAGCGACGTGGTTGTGGCGTTGACGGGCGGCGTCTCCCCGCGAAGCACGGCCAGATGCGCGGCGGCGAGATCCGGCCCCGGGTCGGTGCCGAGTTCGTCGGCGAGGACGCGGCGGGCGTCCTCGAACGCGGTGAGCGCGTCGGCCTGACGTCCCGCGGCGTGCAGCGCGCGGATCAGCAGCGCGCGGGTCCGTTCCCGTAGCGGCTGCTCGTCGATTACCTCGCGAAGCTCGGCGAGGACGTCTTCGTGTCTTCCCAGCTTGAGCTCGGCCTCGGCGCGGTCCTCGATCGCCGACGTCTTCAGCTCGTTCAGCCTGGTGACCTGCGGATCGCGGAACGGCGCGTCGGTGATGTCCGCGAAGGCCGTGCCACGCCAGAGCCCGAGAGCGTCGCGAAGCAGTTCCGCCGCCTTCGCGGCGTCCCCAGCCGCGAGAGAGCGCCGTCCCTCGGCGGCGAGCCGCTCGAACCGATGCACGTCGACGTCGCCGGGGTCCACGGCGAGCCGATAACCCGCCGGGCTGAACTCGACGGGCGCGAGCTCCTTCAGCGCGCCGCGCAGCCGTGAGACCTGCGATTGCAGCGCGTTCGCCACGCCTTCGGGTGGTCGCTCGCCGTAGAGACCGTCGATGAGACGCTCCGCCGGGACGACCCGGCCCGCCTCCAGTGCGAGCAACGCGAACAGCGTGCGGACCCGAGGCCCGCCGATCGGAACGGCGGTGCCGTCCTCGCGGCGCACCTCCGTCGCCCCCAGAACGCCGAATCGCATGGGGTGAAGAGTAGGGCGTCGTTGACCTGGGCGGATCCAGCCCGCCCGAACTACGCCGATCGGCGTCTATACACTTCGCCGGGTCCCCACGCAATGGGAGAGGTATGTCTGAGCTCGAACCCGTGGTCCTCGGTCAGCCGACCGTCGGCGACGAGGAACTCGCCGCCGTGGCGGAGGTCTTCCGGTCCGGCTGGCTGGCCGGAGCCGGCCCCGCGTGCCGTCGTTTCGAGGAACGCTTCGCGAAGACCGTCGGCACCGCGCACGCCCTGACCACCAGCAACTGTGGGTCGGCACTCTTCCTCGGGCTGCGTGTGCTCGGCGTGAAGCCGGGCGACGAGGTCATCGTCGGCGACTACACCTTCCCCGCCACCGGCCACGCCGTGCTCCAGGCCGGCGCGACGCCGGTGTTCGCGGACATCCGCCCCGACGTCTGGAGCGCCGACCCGGCGTCGATCGAAGCGCTGATCACCCCGCGCACGGTCGGCATCCTCGCCGTCGACGTCGCCGGTCAGCCCGGTGACTTCGACGAGTACCGCGCCATCGCCGACAAGCACGGCCTGTGGCTGTTCGAGGACGCCGCCTGCGCCGCGGGCGCGACCTACAAGACCCGGCAGGCGGGCAGCCTCGCCGACCTGGCCGCGTTCTCCTTCCACGGCCGCAAGGGCATCACCGCGGGCGAGGGCGGCGCGCTGGTCTCGGACCGCGAAGACCTCATCGCGCACGCGCGCAAGCTGCACACCTACGGCATCGAGCCCGCCATCACCCGCGAGGGTTCCGGCGCGCTGCCGATCCCGGAGTTCCACGAGCTGGGCTACAACTTCCGGCTCTCGGACGTGCAGGCCGCGATCATGAACGTGCAGCTGGACCGGCTCCCGGACCTGCTCTCGGCCCGCCGTTCGGTGGCCAAGCGCTACCACGAGGCGTTCGAGAACCTGCCCGGTCTCGACGTCCCGGTGGAACTGCCGGACCGCGAGCACCCGTGGCAGGCCTACATCCTCACCGTGGCCCCGGAGATCGACCGCGACGCGCTCGCGCTGCGGATCCGCGAGCAGGGCGTGCAGTGCAACTTCGGCACGTACGCCTCGCACCTCCAGCCCATCTACGGCAAGAAGCAGACCTTGCCGGTATCGGCGGACCTCTTCGCCCGTCATCTCGCCATCCCGATGCACGCCAACCTCACCGATGCCCAGGTCGACCGGGTCATCGGGACCGTCAGCGCCGCACTGCCGAGCTAGGAGAGAAATGCCCGACAAGAAGGTCCTCTTCACCGGGGGCGGCGGTTTCATCGCCGCGCACGTCATCCCGATGCTGATCGAGGGCGGGTACACCGTCCGCGTCTTCGACAACATGACCCGCGGCGACCGCGCCCGGATCAACGAGTTCGTCGCCACCGGCAAGGTCGAACTGGTCGAGAAGGACGTCCGCTACGGCGGTGCCGTGCGCGAGGCCATGCGCGGCTGCACGCACGTCATCCACTTCGCCACCGTGTCGATCAACAAGTCGGTCGCGGACCCGCACGAGTCCATCGACATCAACATGGTCGGCAACCACAACGTCTTCGCCGCCGCGGCGGACGAGGGTGTCGAGCGGCTCGTGTTCGCCTCGACCGCGTCCGTATACGGCGACCCGAAGCGGCTGCCGATGCACGAGGACGACGAGCTCAAGCCGCTCACGCCGTACTGCATCTCGAAGCGCGCGGGCGAGGACATGCTCGGCTTCTACGAGCGCACCAAGGGTCTGTCCTGGAACGCGCTGCGGTTCTTCAACGTGTACGGCCCCGGCCAGAAGATCGAGGCCTACTACACGTCGGTGATCAACCACTTCATCCAGCGCCTGCGCGCCGGTCAGCCGCCGATCATCGACGGCCGCGGCGACCAGTCGATGGACTTCGTGCACGTCACGGACCTGGCCCGGGCCGTCGTCGCGGCACTCGAGTCGGAGAAGGCGAACATGCCGATCAACATCGGCACCGGGATCGACACCTCCATCGCGACGCTGGCGAAGATCCTCATCGACGCCGTCGGCGTCAACGTCGAGCCGCTGTTCAACGAGCGCGACGTGCTGGTCTCGCGCCGCGCCGCGGACATCACCCGTGCCCGCGAGGTCCTCGGCTGGGAGCCGAAGATCTCCGTGGAAGAGGGCATGTACGAACTGGTGAAGGCTTCGGAGGGATGACCGCCGGGCCAGGGGAGAGCCGCCCCATGCGTATCGCCGTGGTGAACAACTTCTTCCCGCCGAGGGTGGGCGGAAGCGCGCACATGGCGGCGTCCCTGGCCGAGCAGTACGCGGCGCGCGGGCACGAGGTGCTCGCGATCACCGCCGCTTACGCCGACGCCCCGGCCGACGAGACGAAGGACGGCTACCGCGTCGTCCGCCTGCCCGCGGTGAAGATGCCGCAGCTGGGCCTGTCGATCGACTTCGACATGAGCTTCGCCTCGCTGCGGCCGGGGAACTGGCGGCGGCTGTGGAAGCTGCTGGACGAGTTCAAACCGGACGCCGTCCACCTGCACGGGCAGTTCTTCGACCTGTCTTGGCTGGCCGGGCTGTACGCGCGGCGGCACAAGCTGCCGATGCTGCTGACCATCCACACGCTGCTGATCAGCGACAACAAGCTGTACGGCGGGGTTTTCCGGTTCCTGGACAAGGTGCTGGTGAACCCGATCCTGCGCTACCTAAAGCCGCGCTACGTCATCCTCGACAAGCTCGGGGTCGACTACTGCGTCGAGCGCTACGGCACCAGCGACGCGAACTCGGACTACTTCCCGATCGCCGTCGACACCGGGAACTTCGAGAAGCCTTTGACGCTCGACGTCCGGGCGGAGCACGGACTCGGTGACGGTCCGGTGATCGTCTCGCTCGGGCACGTGATCCCGCTGCGCAACCGGCTCCCCCTCGTCGAGGCGCTGCCGTCCATTTTGGACAAGCACCCCGGCGTGAAGGTGGTCGTCGTCGGCCGCGTCTACCACGACGTCTTCCTGAAGCGAGCGGAAGAACTGGGCGTCGCGGACGCCATCATCGTCACCGGCGCCGTGCCGAAGGCCGACGTCCCCGCGTACTTCGCCGCCGCCGACATCGTGACGCACGACCTCAACGGCGGCTGCGGTACCGCGTCGCTGGAGGCGATGCTCTCGGGCACCGCGACCATCGCGTCGGTCACCGAGGACAACTACCCGGGCATCGAACTGCGCAACGGCGAGAACATCCTGCTGGTGCGGCCGGACGACAGCGAGGCGGTGGCGAACACCGTCATCGACCTGCTCGACGACCCGGAGAAGCGGGCTTTGGTGGCACAGCGGGAAAGCGCGATGGTGCGGGCCAACTTCGGCCTCGACGTCGTCGCCGAAGAACACCTGCGTACCTTCGAGAAACTGGTGACCGAGGCCGATGTTCTTCGATGACGAGCGCAGCAACCGCCTGCGCCCGCAGATCCTGACCGAACTCGTCTCGCAGTACATGAACGACGCCGAACGCGCCCGGTTCTACGGACTGCCGGAGACGACGAGGGTCCGCGAACGGGTCAAGATCATCAGCCCGGAGAACCTGAAGATCGGCGAACACTGCTGGATCGGCGAAGGCGCCGCGCTCGACGCGAGCGGCGGGCTGGAGATCGGCGAGCACACCAGCATCGGGCTCAACACGCTGATCTTCACGCATTCCAGCTGGCTCGCGAACATGACGCTGCAGAACCACTCCGGCAGCGACCTCATCGAACGCAAACCCGTGAAGATCGGCAAAGGCTGCTTCATCGGCGGTCTCGTGGTGATCATGGCCGGGGTCACGATCGGCGATTTCGCCACCGTGCAGCCGAATTCCGTGGTCGCCAAGGACGTCCCGCCGCGCAGCCTGGTGGCGGGCAACCCCGCGCGCGTGTTCCAGAAGTACGACGACGAGTACATCCAGTCCGAAGTGGATCGTGTGCGAGCCGAGAACGCGCGGCGGCGCGCGCTGGCGGAGGAACGCGGGGACACCCCTGGGGCCTGGGGTGCCCCGGCGGGCGACTTTACGGAGTAGGTCGCCGAGTGTGCTTTGATCACAGCCTGTCGGCGAACAGTTTCGCCAGCGTGGCGTAGACGTCGGGTCTGGTCTTGTACAGGTACAGCGTCGCCACCCTCGTTTCGCCATGGCCACGTTTCCCGACGCTCACCATGATGTCGAGGTCCGGGCCGTCGGTAGGGATCTCACACCACAGNGTCCCGCGTCGCAGTGGCTTGCCGAGCAGGCCGATGACCGGTCCGCTCAGCCAGCGGGCACAGATCACCGCGCTCAGCAACAGCCCGAGCGCCCCGAGCATGCCGGACGCCCGGCTCGCGGTGCCCTCGCCGACCGCGGCGACGATCAGCAGGAGAAGTGAAAGGCCCACCATCGCGAGCCCGGACCGCAGCAGCCACCGAGAGCCTTTCTCCTCCTCGAGCCGTTCACCGCCCAGCGCCGCGACCGGAGGTACCGACGCCGCACGGCGCGCCGGCAGCCAGGCCGCCACCACCGTGGTACCCGTCCCGACCAGGAGCGTCCCCAGTACCGCGGGTAGGCCGATCACCACGCCGCCGTCCAAGGCGGGGTTCAGCTCCGCCGCGTATGTCACCACCGGAAGGGCGTCCTGGCCACTCACGACCCGGGAACCACCACCCCGCTCGACCCGGCTACTAGGCTCGGCGGGGGAGTTCCCCGGTGAGAAGGGTGTCAGATGAGGTTCAAGCGGTTCGGTGCGTCGTTGCTGGTCACCGGGTTGGCCCTGCTGGGCACCGCGTCCCCGGCGCTGGCCCACTCGGAGCTGAAGAGCAGTGACCCGGCGAGGGGCGCTTCGCTGGCGACGCCTCCGACGCAGATCAAGCTGACCTTCTCGGGCCCGGTCACCCTCGCCGACGACAACCCGATCCAGATCACCGGCCCGGAGAACGCGTCGTGGACGGTCGGCCGCGCGGAGGTCGCCGGAGCGGTCGTCACGGCGCCGGTCCAGGCCGTCGGCCCCGCGGGCGAGTACACGCTCCGCTACAAGGTCACCTTCGAGGACACGCACGCCGCGAGTGGCTCGGTGAAGTTCAACCTCAGCGCGCTGGCGGCAAGCCCAAGCCAGAGCCCGGCGAGCAGCCAGGCCCCGGCCGGCAGCGCCTCCCCGACGCCTCAGGCCGGCGAGACCACCCCCGAAGATCTGGTACCGGCCTGGGTGTGGATCGTCCTCGCGGTGGCCGTGGTCGTGGCGGGGATCGTCGTCGCGCTCCGGTTCACTCGCCGGAAGGGCTAAGCAACCTTTCCGGTGGTCAACCGTCGAACGGAGATGAGGACCAGGGTGGCTCGCGGCGATGACGAGTTCGTCGAGTTCGTGCGGAACTCGGCGACGCGTCTTCAGCATGCCGCCTACCTGCTCACCAGCGACCGTCATCAGGCCGAGGACGCCACCCAGACGGCGCTCGCCAAGACGTACGCGGCCTGGTCGCGGGTACGTCGCAAGGACGCCTACGCGTACGCGCGGCAGGTCCTCGTCAACCACGTCATCGACGGCTGGCGGCGCCCGATCCGCGAGAACGCCACGGAGGACATCCCCGAGCAGCCGAGCGGCCTGGACCTCGCCGGTGCCGTCGTCCAGCGGAAATGGCTGCTTGACGCGTTGCGTACGCTCACAGACCGGGAGAGAGCCGTCGTGGTGCTCAGGCACTTCTTCGACTTGAAGGAATCCGATGTGGCCGGCGAACTGGGTGTCTCGGTCGGCACCGTGAAGAGCACCAATTCCCGCGCCCTGACCAAGCTGCGGATCACCGCGGAGGACGGAACGGAACTGATCGGGGGGCTGGGACGATGACCGACCTCGAGACGCTGCGTTCCGCTTTGCGGGAACCGCCCGCCGAAGGGTTCGCCGAGCCCGACCTCGGCGCGATCATGACCAAGGGCAGGCGTATCCGCCGTCGCCGCCGTCTCGCGACCGGCGCGGGCGGGGTCGCCGCCACCCTGGTGACGGTGCTGGTCATCGTCGGCGCGGTCGCGCTGAGGGAGCCCGCACGGCAGCCGCTTCCGCCCGCCGCGAGCGCGCCGGCCGCGCCCGTCCCGATCCCGGCACCGGCGAGCCCGTCGATCACGGCGGCCCCGTCGGCCTTCCCGCTCGGTGACGTGATCCCGCTCGGGTTCAAGGGTGAAGGTGGCCGCGAGCTGGTGATCTACGCGTCCGAGATCGACGAGCCGTCGATGCCGGATGTCCGGTTCGGTCTTCAGATCGCGTACCGGGACGGCGCGGGCGAGTACGAGGCGCTCCTGAGCGCCAACGAATTCAAGGGATCCGACCGGTCGTTCGGCTTCCACGCCGTGGACGGCGGGGATCTGATCCGGGGCACGTTCGTGCCCGTGTTCGGCTACTTCTCGGGTCCGGCGGTGCGGATCACCAGCACCGTCCGCGGGAAACCGGTCGAGGCCAAGGCCATCCCCTGGAGCGAGGACCCATCGGTCGTCATCTTCTGGTTCGACCCAGGCCAGGTGGAGTCGCCGTACGTGCTGACCCCCCTCGTCGCGTATGACGCGAGGGGCCAGCGCCTCACCAAATGATCAGGCCGCGGCCTGCGTCAGCACCTGGTCGACGACGGCGTGCGACGGCAGGATCAGGTCCCGCTCGGTGTCGGCGTCGATCTTGCCTTCGAGCAGGTCGACGAACCGGTCCAGCTGGGTCGCGAGCGGCTCGCGCGCGGTCACCAGTTCCGGGATCTCGATGACGGTCTGCTGGCGGTAGCCGAGGCCGTCCTCGGTGACCGAGTCGTGCGAGACGTGGCGGTAGATGGTGACGTCGCGGCGGAGCAGGTCGATCTCGATCATGCGGTCCAGTTCGGACACCCAGAGCGAGCGGACCTTGCGCTGGCCGAGGCGGGACGCGGAGACCGTGGCGAGCCCGGATTCGAACGACAGCACCGTCTCGATGGTGTCTTCGGCGCCTTCGACCGAGCTCGGGTGGAAGTAGCCCGCGCCGGAGGCGACCCGCTGCGGGGTCGCGCCGCCGAAGAACTGGATCGCCAGGTCGACGTCGTGCACCAGCAGGTCCCACGCGACACCGGTCTTGATCCGCGGCGCGTACGGGCCGTGGCGGCGGGCCATCAGGTGGATCGGCTCGTTGACCAGCGCCCGCGCGGTCATCACGGCCGGGTTGTAGCGCTCCAGGAGCCCGCACATCAGCGGGACGTCCTTCTTCGCCGACAGCCCGACGATCTCCTGGGAGAATTCGAAGCTGTTGCACACCGGCTTCTCGACCAGCATCGGCTTGCCCTGGCCAAGGATCTCCTGCGCCAGCTCGTAATGCGCCTCGGTGGCCGAAGCGAGCACGACGGCGTCCACATCGGACAGTGAGCCGATTTCGGGCGTCCACTGGGTTTCGTAGCGCTCGGCGACCTTGCGGCCCGCCTCTTCGCGCGGGTCGATCACGCGGACGAGGTCCACGCGCTCGTTCGCGGCGAGGACACGGGCGTGCAGCGAACCCATGTTCCCCGTGCCGATGAGGGCGATCTTGTGGGTGGTCATGCGCCGAGTACCTCGCGAACCGTTTCGATGATGGTGTCCAGGTCGGACTCGGAAAGGTGCGGGTGCACCGGCAGGGAAAGCGCCTGCGCGGCGACGGAAGCGGCCACCGGGAAGTCCTCGACCTTCGCGTCGGGGATCAGCGGGTTGTCCCGGTAGCAGTCGTAGTCGAAGACAATCTTCGGGTAGTAGATCCCGTTGCCGATGCCCCGCTCGGTCAGCGCGGCGGCGAACTCGTCACGCGAGAGCATCGCGTGCGGGCCGACCAGCACGGTGTACTGGTGCCACACGTGCTCACGGCCCGGCAGGACCTGCGGGATGTCGAGGCCCGGGGTGCCGGCGAGGCCTTCGGAAAGGCGCTTCGCGTTGGCCTGGCGGGCGGCGGTGAGCTGGTCCAGCTTCTCCAGCTGCGGGATGCCGACGGCGGCGTGCAGGTCGGTCATCCGGTAGTTGTGCCCGGCGACCTCGTACTGGTACCGGGCGCGCATGCCCTGGTTGCGCAGCACACGCAGGCTGTCGGCCAGTTTGTCGTCGTCCGTGGTGATCACGCCGCCCTCGGCGGTGGTCACGTTCTTGGTGGCGTACAGGGAGAAGCAGCCGATCCCGAAGGAGCCCGACGGCTTGCCCTGGAACGACGCGCCCACGGCCTGCGCCGAGTCTTCGATGATCTTGAGACCGTGCTCGGCGGCCAGCGGCGCGAGCTTGCCCATGTCGGCCGTCTGCCCGTAGAGGTGCACGGGCATGAGGACCTTGGTGCGGTCGGTGATCGCGGCGGCGACGGCGTCCGGGTCGATCGCGAAGTCGTCGCGCCGAATGTCGGCGAAGCGGACGGTCGCGCCGGCTTCCAGGATCGCGTTCAGCGTCGCCACGAAGGTGAACGGCGAGGTGACGACCTCGTCGCCCGGCTGAAGGTCGAGCGCCTGGATGGCGGCGACCAGCGCGGTGGTGCCGTTGTTGACGGCGATCGCGTGCTTCGTGCCGGAAACGCTCGCGAACGCGTCCTCGAAGCGCTTGACCATCGGTCCCTGTGCGATGGCGCCGGATCGCAGCACCTCGACGACGAGGTCCTCCGCGTCACGGACGTCGACCACGGTAATGGGGATCATCTGCAAGTCTCTCTCGACTGGGCGTTCTGGTGCGTCCGGTACAGTGAGCCGCCGGTTCTGCGCCCGGCCGCCCGCTCTGGCGCGGGCCACACGTTACCGGGACCGCCGAAGCGCCCATTACCCCAGGCTGCCTCCAGCCACAACGAACGGATCTTCACGTGGTGAACCGCATCCACCCGACAGCAGTCATCGGCGAGGGTGTCGAGCTCGGCGCGGACAACGTCATCGGACCGTTCACGGTCATCGTGGGCCCCACCCGGATCGGGGACGGCAACTGGATCGGCCCGCACGTGACCATCGGAACCCCCGGCGAGGATCGTGGCCGCGAACACCCCGCCGCCTGGGAGGCCGCGCCTGACGGTGATCCCGATCACGACGGCCACGGCGTCGTCATCGGCAGCCGGAACCGGATCCGCGAGTACGTCAGCGTCCACCAGGGCACCTGGCGCACCACCAGCATCGGTGACGGCGGCTACTTCCTCCGCGGCAGCCACATCGCCCACGACTGCATCGTCGAAGACGCCGTCACGGTCGCTTCGAACGTCATCACCGGCGGCCACTGCCACATCTGGTCCGGGGCGAACCTGGGCATGGGCGCGATCCTCCACCAGCGGGTCGTGGTGGGCCCCGGCGCGATGGTCGGGATGAGCTCCGCGGTCCGCAAGGAGGTGGGCGCGTTCACCATCGCCGTCGGCAACCCCGCGCGCGTGACCGGCGTCAACACCGTGGGCCTGTCCCGCCGAGGCCTGGACGAGGCCGCCATCGAGGCGCTGGGACCGTGGCTGAAGGGTAAGGCCGGTCTCCCTGAGGACGGGCTGGCCGACCGGCTGCCCGGCGACCTCTCTACCTTGGTGAAGGCGTGGGACGCCCGTCCACGCGACGATCATTAGGAGTACGGACATGGCGGAAGTCGCCGGCAAGCTGCGTGAGGTCTTCGTCGAGGCGCTGGACCTCGACGGCGATGTCGATGTCGAGAACCTGAAGTACCGCGACATCGAGGCCTGGGACTCGGTCGGTCACATGGCGCTGGTCGCGGCCATCGAGGACGAGTTCGATGTGGAATTCGACACCGACCAGGTGATCGACATGTCCAGCTTCAAGGTCGCCGTCGACATGGTGACCGACCTGCAGTCCAAGTGATGCTGGACGGCAAGGTCGCCCTGGTCACCGGCGGGACCCGGGGGATCGGGCTCGCGACCGCGCGGGCGCTCGCCGAGGCGGGCGCCACCGTCGTGCTGACCGGCCGCGACGAGGCGAAGGCCAAGGAAGCGGCGGCCGCGGCGGGGGCCGCGAGCGGGCTCTCCCTGGACGTCACCGACGCCAAGGCCGTGTCGACGCTGGTCCGCGGGGTGGCCAAGGAGCACGGCAAGCTCGACATCGTGGTCGCCAACGCCGGGATCATGGAGGACGCGCTCCTCGGCATGATCCGCGAGGAACTGGTCGACACCACGCTGAGCACGAACGTCGCCGGCACGCTGCACACCGTCCAGGCCGCGGCCCGGGCGATGATGCGCAAGAAGACCGGTGCCATCGTCGTGCTGGCCTCGATCGTCGGTGAGTACGGAAGCGCAGGTCAGACGGTGTACGCGGCCTCGAAAGCGGCGGTGGCGAACATCGCGCGTTCGGCCGCGAAGGAGCTCGGCCGTTCCGGGATCCGGGTCAACGCGGTGGCGCCCGGCGTCATCGACACCGACCTGACCTCGGGCCTGACCGAGGACGCCAAGGCCGAGAACATCGGCAAGACCCCGCTCGCGCGGCTCGGCACGCCCGAAGACGTGGCGAACGCGATCCGGTTCCTCGTCAGTGACGACGCTTCGTTCATCACCGGGCAGGTGCTGGGCATCGATGGAGGATTAGTTCTCTGATGACCCTTCTGGGTGTGGGTGCGCGACTGATCGACGTCACGAGCGGCAGGACGCTCGAGGGCGAGGAACTCGACACCGAGGTCACCCGCGTGGGTGCCGCGTTGTCGCTGCTGCCGCCGGGCGCGCTGTTCGCGCGGATGTCGGTGGACCTCGAAAGTGTCCTGAACTACCTCGGCGCGTTCGAGGCGGGCCGCGCGATCGCGTTGATCGACCCGGCGCTGGACGCCGACGTCCTGGCGGGGCTCATCGAGCGTTTCCGCCCGGCCGCCGTGCTGTCCGCGCCGGACGCGCCCGCACCCGAGGGGTACGGCGTTTCCGACGGCCACTGGGTCCGGAAGTCCACCGAGGGCGTCGAGCCGCATCCGCATCTCGCGGTCCTGTTGCCGACCAGCGGTTCCACCGGCAACCCGAAGCTGGTCCGGCTCTCGCGTGGCGCGATGCTCGCGAACGCCGACGCGATCGCCGAGGTGCTCGGCATCGACCGCCACGAGATCGCGCCGACCAGCCTCCCGTTGCACTACAGCTACGGCCTGTCGGTGCTGAACTCGCACCTCGTCCGCGGCGCGACCGTGGTCATCGAGCCGTCGGGTGTGCTCGGTCGCGGGTTCTGGGACGCGGTCAACGAGCACAAGGTCACCTCGCTCGCGGGCGTGCCGTACCACTACGAGATGCTGCGGCGCCTGAAGTTCGATCCGGCGAAGTACCCGACGCTGCGCACGCTGACCCAGGCGGGTGGCAAGCTCCGCGACGACCTGGTCGCCCAGTTCAACGACAAGATCCGCGAGGTCGGCGGGCGGATGTTCGTGATGTACGGGCAGACCGAGGCCGCCCCGCGGATGACCACCGTCCCGGCGGAACGGCTCGCGGAGAAGCTCGGCTCGGCGGGGCCCGCGCTGCCCGGCGGCTCTTTCGTGATCCGGCGCGAGGACGGTTCCGAGACCACGCATCCGAAGATCGTCGGCGAGGTCGTCTACCGCGGGCCCAACGTGATGATGGGCTACGCCGAGGACGAGGCGGGGCTGGCCGCGAGCGACGAATACGGCGGCGTTCTCGCCACCGGCGACCTCGGGTATCTCGACGAGGACGGCTTCCTCTACATCACCGGGCGCCTCAAGCGGATCGGCAAGGTCTTCGGCAACCGGGTCAGCCTGGATGATCTCGAGCACGCCGTGCGTTCCGCCTCGGTGGGGATCGACGTCGTGGCCGCAGTCCCGGCCGGGGACAAGGTCGTCCTGTTCGCCGAAGGCGCCGACAAGGACATCTGCAAGGACGCCGCGAAGGCGCTGTCCGAGCGGCTGCACCTGCACACGAGCGGGTTCGACGTCCGCCCCATCGACACCGTGCCGCTGCTGGCCAGCGGCAAGATCGACTACCGGTCGCTGGAGGCCCAGGTATGAGTGTGTTCACGCTTTCGCAGGCTGAGCGCGAGAAGCATCTGCTTCCGCAGCTCGCCGAATTGACCGCGCACCACCGCGAGAACTCCGAGGGGTACGAGCGCATCCTCTCGTCGCTCGGCATCGCGCGGGACGCGTCGTTCGGCTCCATCGCGGATCTGCCGTGGCTGCCGGTGCGGATGTTCAAGACGCACGACCTGCGCAGCATTCCCGAGTCCGAGGTCTTCAAGACGCTGACCTCGTCGGGTACCACCGGCGCGGGCGCGTCGCGGATCTACCTCGACAAGGCCGCCGCGGGCGCGCAGACCAAGCAGCTCGGCGCCACGCTGCAGGAGGTCCTCGGCGGCGAGCGGCTGCCGATGCTGATGGTCGACACCATCGGCATCATCAAGAACCGCCGTTCGTTCTCCGCGCGTGGCGCGGGCGTGCTGGGCATGGCGAACTTCGGTCGCAAGCACACCTACGTCCTCGACGAGAACGACCAGCCGGACGTCGAGGCGGTCAAGACGTTCCTGGCGACCTACGGGGACAAGCCGTTCCTGATCTTCGGCTTCACCTTCATGGTGTGGCAGTACCTCTACGAAGTCGCGCGTGAGCACAAGCTGGACCTGTCGAACGGGATCCTGATCCACTCCGGCGGCTGGAAGAAGCTGATCGACCGCGCGGTGGACAACACCGAGTTCCGCCGTCGCTTCAAAGAGGACACCGGGCTCACCCGGATCCACAACTACTACGGGATGATCGAGCAGATCGGCACCGTTTTCCTCGAAGGACCGTCCGGGAACTCGTTGTACTGCCCCGATTTCGCCGACGTGGTGATCCGGAACCCGGAGACCTGGGAAGAGCAGCCGGTCGGCGAGCCCGGCGTGATCGAGGTCGTCAGCACACTGCCGCACTCGTACCCGGGGCATGTCCTGCTCACCGAAGACCTCGGTGTCTACAACGGGATCGACGACGGTGACTGGCCGGGCAAGCACTTCTCGGTCATGGGCAGGCTGCCCAAGGCCGAGGCCCGCGGCTGCTCGGACACCTTCCAAGGAGCGGCGGCATGAGCCTGAACCAGCGTTTTCCGCTCGCGGAAGCGATCGAGGTCGACAAGCTCGTCGAAGAGCTGCGGGCCGAGCCTGCCGGCGGACGGCTGCGCGTGGGTGATCCGCGTGTCGTCGAGTTCCTGACGAAGTTCGCGCGCAAGCTGCTCGCCCCCGCGACGGCCCGCCGCTTCCCGGAGCTGGCCTCGCTCGGTTTCTTCCTTCGCAAGGGGGAGATCGCCAAGGCACTGTCCACTTTGGAGACATCGGGCGACGCGCTCCGCTTCCCGCGCGGACTCGTCTTCCACGTGCCGCCCGCCAACGTCGACACGATCTTCGTGTACTCGTGGGCGCTTTCCGCGCTCGCGGGTAACCACAACGTCGTCCGGGTGTCGTCGCGTTCGGCCGGCGCGGCGGAAACGGTGCTGGAGGCACTGAACGCCGCACTGTCCGAAGTGGACGCCGACACCGCTGCCGCGATCACCGCGACGCAGCGCATGGTCACCTACGACCGCAGCGACGCGATCAGCGGCGCGCTGTCGGTCGCCGCGGATCTGCGGGTCATCTGGGGCGGTGACGCCTCGGTCGCGGCGCTGCGCAAGTACCCGCTGGCGCCGCACGCGCGTGACCTGACCTTCCCGGACCGGTCGTCGTTCGCGGTCGCGTCGGTGCGCGGCTGGCAGAACGCCTCCGAGGCCGAGCGCCGCGGCGCGGCCGAGGGCTTCTACAACGACTCGTACTGGTTCGACCAGGCCGCCTGCTCGTCGCCGCGCGCGGTGTTCTGGGTCGGCGACGAAGACGGCGCCCGGGAAGCGGGTCAGGAGTTCCGGAAGCTGCTCGCCGAGGTGCTGGCGACGAAACAGCACGTCACCGAGCCCGCCATGGCCGTGCAGAAGCGGGTGTCCGCGTACGGCGCGGCCGTCGACGGGCTCGTCAACGGCATCGAGTTCCAGGGCAACGGCATCGCGACGCTCGAACTGGCCGACCCCGCGGTCCTCCCGCGCGAATGGCTCGGCGCGGGCACTTTCGCCAACGCGCGGGTCGACACGCTTTCCGACCTCGTCCCGATCGTGCTCCGCAAAGATCAAACCGTCGGTCAATTCGGCTTCTCCAAAGAAGAATTGACGGAATTCGTGACGGAATTGGCGGGCCGCGGCGTCGACCGTGTCGTTCCGTTCGGCTCGGCCCTGACGTTCTCCGCGATTTGGGACGGCTACGATCTGCTGACCGAGTTCAGCCGCTTGGTGACCGTACAGGCCTGACCTGCGGTGACGAGGTAGCAGCAGAGGAGGTTCAGTGACGACGGTCGAAACGCCCGAAGAGGACACTTCGGTAGCTCTAAAACAGCCGAAATCCACGAAGGCGAAGATCCTCGACGTCGTCCGCTGGATCGCCATCCTGCTGGTCGTCGGTTTCGCGGCGAAGACGCTGGTCACCAATTGGGGTGAATTCTGGCGGACCTTGTCCGAGGTCGCGTGGGAATCCTCCACCTTGAGCCTGCTCGCGCTCATCGCCGCGATCATGGTGTCGACCTACGGCTGGCAGGTCATGGTCGACGACCTCGGCAAACCGATCGGCTACGCCCGCGGCGCGCAGATCTGCC
Source organism: Amycolatopsis coloradensis (assembly GCF_037997115.1). Taxonomy (NCBI): domain Bacteria; kingdom Bacillati; phylum Actinomycetota; class Actinomycetes; order Pseudonocardiales; family Pseudonocardiaceae; genus Amycolatopsis; species Amycolatopsis coloradensis. Next base: position 1,323,175 of record NZ_CP150484.1, on the reverse strand, counting down.
TCGTCGGCTCGCTCGGCAAGTACGTGCCGGGTTCGGTGTGGGCGTACCTGCTGCAGATGGAGCTGGGGCGCAAGGCCGGGCTCGCCAGGGCGCGGATCTTCACCGGCTCGCTGATCCAGCTCGGCGTCGGCGTGGTGTCCGCGCTGGTCGTCTCGCTGCTCGCGGCCCCCGCGGTGTTCAGCAACAGCCCGCGGGCGCTGTGGCTGTTCGTGCTGATCCCGGTCGGCCTGGCGATGCTGCACCCGCGTGTGCTCACCTGGGGCACGTCGCTGGTGCTGCGGATCCTGCGCCGTCCGCCGCTGGACCACCGGCTGAGCTGGTCGGTCGTCGGGAAGGTCTTCGGCTCGTCGACCGCCGCCTGGGCGCTCCAGGGCGTGCACCTGTGGCTGCTGGCGAACTCCGTCGGCACGCCCGGGTTCAGCGGGTTCGTGCTGTGCGTCGGCGCGATGGCCGTCGCGATGACCGTCGGGACGTTCGCGTTCATCCTGCCCAGCGGGGTCGGCGTCCGCGAGGTCGCGCAGGTCGCCGTGCTGACCGCGTCGGGCCTCACCGTCGTCCAGGCGACGGCGTTCGCCATCGCCTCGCGGGTCATGTTCACCGTCGCGGACCTGATCACCGCCGGCGGCGCCGCCCTCTCGGCCCGCCTCGTCACCTCTCGCGTTTAGTCCTCTGAACGCGGTCCTTTTTCGCGACACCAGACGATGCCGGCCGGGGCTGAAGGCTCCTTTCGTCGCATCAGACGCGGTGAAGGGAGCCTTCAGCCCATGCATGGACAGACATGGCCGGTTCTGCCGCTTTGGACTCACCCCGCCTGATCGGCCCGGTCTTGACTTGGGGTGCGTGTGCAACTACCGCATTCAGAGGACGAAATGCGTCAGGGGTTCAGCCGGTAGATGACGGCGTCGGCGTTGCGGTACACCTCGGTCACGAAGTTCAGCCCGTCCAGATCGCGCAGCCCGGCCTGGCGCGGGGCACCCGTCGGGTAGCCGTATTGCCCGACGATCACCCACCGCACGTTCAGCCGCGCCACCGCTGCCCGCACCTGGGCGTTCGACGGGTACTCGCGGAAATGCCACTCCAGCAGCCGCGCGTCCGACGGCGACAGCGTCTCGTCGAAATGCCCGGAGGTCGTGCGGACACCGGAGAGCGCGTAGGTCCACACCGTCCCGTCCAGCCGGTCGTTCAGCGCGCGCTCGCCGGGTTTCACGAACTCGGCGAGCTTCTCCATCGCGACGACCTCGTCCGGGCTCACCGGCAGCTTGTGCGGGTCGACGCCGGGCGTGTTCGCGTAGCCGGGCGCGACCTTGTCCGCGTTGGACGGCGCGTAGAAACCGTTGCTCACGAAGGCGAACGCGCCGAAGAGCACCACCGCGACGGCGAACGCGGGCACCTTCCGGTGCGCCACGTTGTCCCGGAGCCACGCCTGCGTTTCGGCGAGGCCGTGTGCCGCGATGATCGCCAGCGGGATCGCCGCCATCGACATGAACCGGTACGGGTCGTTCCACCACGGCCGTGACAGCGCCAGCACGAGCGGCTGCTCGGACGACGTCACCGCGATGTAGGCGAGACCGGTGATCAACGCCGTCACGCCGATCCAGCGCAGACCGCCCAGCCGCGAGAAGAAGATGAAGCCCAGCAGCAACGCGGCCGAAAGCCAGACCTGCGGATACGGCTCGTGGTGCTGGAAGCCCAGCAGCGCGCCGAGTGCCGTCGTCGCCCGCCATTCGACCGGCCAGCTGCGGTAAGGCACCTCGCCGTTCGCGAGCCCGATCGCGCCGAACAGCTGCAACCACGCCACCAGGATCGCGACGACTCCGACGATCGCCAGCGCGCGCAGGTCCCGGCCGATCCGCCGCCATCGTCCGCCCGGCGCGATCCAGCGTTGCAGCAGCAGCGGCCCGGCGAACAGGATCGAGCCGAACAACGCGGACGAGTGCACGCACAGCAGCCCGACAGCGGCGGCCAGCAGCACGAAACCGGTGTCGGGAGCGGGCCGGTCGAGGTAGCGCTTCACCGCGACGGCGGCCAGCGGGGTCAGCGCGAGGCCGAGCAGGAACGGGAGCAAAGGTCCCCTGCTCATCGATTCGTACAGGCCCATCACCGGCGCGATGGAGACGAGAGCGGCCGCGCCCGCGAACACCGCGCGCCCCCGGAACACGCGCACCATGGTGACCAGCGACAACGCCAGCAGCGTGGGCAGCAGCGCGGTGTTCACGTCCAGCGTCAGCGGGATGCTCGCCGGGCTGAGCAGGTACACCACGGACGCGAGCAGGTGGTACGCGTTCGGGTAGAACACCGGTGCCGCGTCGCCGTACCAGTTGACCTCGCCGGTGCCGAACAGGCTGCCGTCCCCGGTTTCGGCGATCTGCCGGACTCCGTTGGCGTGATAGACGGCGTCGAACCCCTGCGGGATGGCGTCCAGCCTGCCCATCCCGCGCACCACCGCGTACATCCCGATGGCGGCCGCGAGCAGCAGGCACGCCCCGACCGCGAGATGTCCGGAGCGTCCCCACAGCGGTTCCTCGGGCTCGGGCGGCCAACGGCGCAGGGTGAGCCGCCGCAGGCCGTACGCGACTCCGGCGAACAAGGCCGTCGCCACCGCATACGTCACCGGGTTGAACGGGAGTCCGAGCGCGGCCGCCCACGGCCCGGCGAGGCCACCGATGGCGTAACTCAGCAACGGCATCATCCCCGCGAGCACCCAGCCGCGCAGGCCGGCGGCGAGCCCGGTGAGCAGACCGGGGAGGCCGATGACGAGCAGCGCGACGCACAGTGTGACGACGTCGGCGGACAGGGAGGTCTGGGTGGGCACGGGCTACCTCGGGTGGGGAAATCCGCACAGAACCCCCGAGGTGCGGAACGGAATGGGAAGCCAGATTAACCGCCGGGGACCGTTACCCGAAGGAGTCACATCCTGACGGGCAAAACGGTGGACCGTTGCCTACTTTGTGCACACTTGCTGGACCATTCGTGTCAAATGACTGCGCCGAAAGAAACACACCGGCGCGGTGATCGATACTTGACCGTAGTCTTTCGTCAGGGGAGTGGCCGGCCCGGGAGGGTGGGGGATCAGGTGGTGATCGCGCTTGTCGTCGCCTGGTTCGTGGTCGCGGTCTTCGTCCTGGTGGCCTGGCCCAGGATCGGCGCGGACAAGGCGTGGCGCGCCGTCGCGCTGATGCTGACCCTCGTTTTCTCCCTGGTGCACCAGTTGATGTTTTCGACCATCTCGGAGGACGCGTACATCACTTTCCGTTACGCCCAGAACATCGCCGACGGCAATGGCCCGGTGTTCAACCCCGGCGAGCGGATCGAGGGTTACGCGAATTTCCTCTGGTTGATCGTGATCGCGTTGCCGAAGGCCGCTTTCGGTGCCGACATCGAGAATTCCGCGATCGTTCTCGGCGTTCTCGCCACGCTCGGCGCGGTCCTGCTCGCCCACGTGACGGTGAACCGCGTGGTCGCGCGGGCGGCCGGTGAGGCGCGTCCTGCCTATGGCGTGGCCGCCGCGGTGCTGGTCGCGGGCGCCGGAGGCCTCGCCGCGTACGGCGGATCGGGTACCGAGACGCCGTTGTTCGTGCTGCTCGTGTTCGGTGTCTTCGCCGCGCTCGCGGCCCGGCGGCCGGTGGTCGCGGGTGTGCTCGTCGCCTTCGCGATGATGACGCGCCCAGCGGGGTTCCTGCTCGCTGTGCTGGTCGGGATCTGGCTGGTCGTCGCGGCCCTGCGCGGCCGCTACACCTGGTGGTCGCCGGTGGGGTCGCTGCTCGGCGGGTTCGTCTTCGCGGCGCCGTGGACCGCCTGGCGGGTGACCTACTACGACCATGTCCTGCCGACGTCGGTCGTCATCCCCTTCGACCTCGACCTCGCCGCCCGGATCGACGGCGGGTGGCGGTATCTGTCGGGTTTCTCGCTGGTCCACCAGGGATTCCTGCTGCTAGGCATGATCTCGGTGGTGGCCCTGCCGCTGCGCCGCACCGGCCGGACGCCGCACGAGGCCGAGGCCAGGTCGCTGACCTGGCTGATGCTGGCCACCGCCGTCGCGCTCACCGCTTTCGTGGTCTTCTTCGGCGGCGACGCCGGGCCCGCTTGGCGACTGCTGGCGCCGATCCCGCCGCTGCTGTCGGTGGCGGCGGTGTCGATCTACGGCGTGCTCGTCTCGGGCGCGAAGCCGAGCCCACGGCCGCGTCCGCCGGTCCAGCGGCTGATGCCCGCCGCCGCGGTGGCGTTGTCCGGGCTAGCGGTGCTGGTGTCGGTGTTCAGCCCGGAGATGCTCGCCCGCGTGCGCGCCTGGCACGACCACGGCGCGCAGATGGAGGAGATCGGCCGCTGGCTCGACGCCTATCTGCCGCCCGGTTCGGTCGTGAGCACCTCCGCGCCCGGCGTGCTCTCGTACCACGCCGGGACGCAACTGCAGATCGTCGGCGTCCGGGGCCAGACCGAGGAAGCGGGCGAGGCCGTCGTCTCCCGGCGGCATCCGACGATCGCCGTCATCACCGACAGTGGCTACTCGGCGAAGCAGACCTGCGTGATCGACCCGGCGTACGCGGCGAGGTACCGCGTCGCGACCTTCGCGCGCGAAGGAACCTCGTCGTGGATCACCGTCTTCATCCGGGCGGACGTCGAGCGGGCGGTCACGTCGGCCCTCGACCGCTCGCCCGATTTCCGCCACGTACCGTGCCTCTCGTGAGTGTCGACGAACGCGTTTCCCCCAGCCGACCGGCAGCGCTGGAGGCTCGTTCGCGCCTGTTCGGCCTCGGTGTGTTCGCCGCCGCGCTCACCGTGCTCCTGGTCCGCTTCCTCGTGCCGCGGCCGATCGCGATGTCCGACAACGGCGACGGTTTCCGCGTGCTCTGCGGCGCGGGCATCCCGTGGAAGGGTGAACCGGAGGGATTCGTCCACCTCGCCTACACCGTCCCGGCAGGCGAATGCGACGCCACCTATCTCCTGACCCAGAGCTGGTTCGCGCGGATCGCGCGGTCGATCGGCGGGTTGCTCGGCCTCGAATCGACGCTCAGCCTGGTCGTCCTCGGCGTGCTCACCAGCGTCCTCGCCGCCGCGGCGGTCGCGCTGATCGTCGCCGGACTGCCGTATTCGCGCCGTGTCCGCGGTTTCGCGGCCGTGGGACTGCTGCTGGTCGTCGCGGACTCCGCGTTCTTCGGCTACTTCGCCTCGGTGCTCGGCGAGGGGGCCGCCTTCCTCGGTCTCCTGCTCGCCGTCGGCGGCTTGCTGGTCGCCGCGCGGCCTGGCTGGTGGCGCTACGCGGGTCTCGCCGTGCTGCTCTTCGGCGGCCTGATCGCGGTGAACGCCAAGGTCCAGACGCTGATGATCCTGCCGTTGCTCGCGCTGGCCGCGCTGCTCGTCCGTCCGGCGGGAGTCCGCGGCCTGAAGCGCTGGCTTCCCGTGGTTTTCGTCATCGGCGCGCTCGCCGGGGGCACGGCCTACGCGCAGCAGACCGTCGAACCGGCGAAGCTGCCCGACGGCTCGCTCGCCGCGCGGCCGGGCGACGATTCGCGGGAGATCAACATGTTCAACACGATCTTCCTGACCATTGTGGACGGTCGGCACGACACCGGGGCCGATCTCGCCGCGCTGGGGCTGCCCGCCTCGTTCGGCCAGTACGCGGGCAACGGCTGGTGGCATCCGAAGCCCGCGACGCAGGATCCCGAGTACCCGAAGTACCGCGAACAGATCAGCAGGCGCAACGTCGTCGGGTACTTCGCGACGCACCCCTGGCGCACCGTCGAGATCCTGGATCGCGCGGCGGGCGATCTGCTCACCGCGCGGCCGCCCTACCTCGGCAGTTTCGACCGTTCGGCCGGCTTCGCCCCGGAGGCGCAGGAATACCGCGTCCCGATCGTTTCGACCGTGACGAAACTGCTGGCACCGCTGGGTTTCTTCGCCCTGCTGCCGCTATGGGCCCTGATCGCCTGGCGTGGCTGGAAGACCCGGCGCGCCGCGCTGGGTGTCGCGCTGGGCTTCCTGCTCGCAGTCGCCGCCGGGCAGTTCGTCCTGGCGGCGCTGGGCGACGGTTTGGAGAACGTCAAGCATCAGGTGATCGCGCTGTACTGCACGGTGCTCGGCGTCGCTCTGGCACTGGTGACCTTCGCGCGGCAGGAACGCTCGGAGTGATGTGACCTACGCGACCGTAGGTTGGTTACCCTACGGTAGCGTAACCTGAACGAATGGCTGAGCTCGTTTACCCGCCCGTCATCATGGCGGCGAAGTTGATGTTCCGGGTGCTGGACAACCGCATCCGGGTGGAGGGGACCGAGCACATCCCGTCGACGGGCGGGGCGGTCATCGCCTGCAACCACGTGAGCTACCTGGACTTCATCTTCTGCGGGCTCGGCGCGCAGCCCGCGAAGCGCCTGGTCAGGTTCATGGCGAAGAAGGAGATCTTCAGCAACCGTGTGGCCGGGCCGCTCATGCGCGGTATGCACCACATCTCCGTCGATCGCGGCGCGGGTCTCGCTTCGTACCGCGAAGCCGTCGAGCGTCTGAAGGCCGGAGAGGTCGTCGGCGTGTTCCCCGAGGCCACGATCAGCCGGTCGTTCACCGTGAAGGACATCAAGTCCGGCGCGGTCCGGATGGCCGCCGAGGCGGGTGTCCCGGTCGTGCCGATGGCGCTGTGGGGCACGCAGCGGCTGTGGACCAAGGGGCGCCCGAAGGACCTCACCAGGCGCCACGTCCCGATCTCGATCCTCGTCGGCGAGCCGATGCACCCGAAGGCCGACGAGGACGCCGAAGTCCTCTCGAAGGACCTTCGCGTGCGGATGTCGGCGCTCGTGGACCGCGTCCAGGCCGGCTACCCGGAGAAGCCGTCGTCCGACGACGAGCGCTGGTGGCTGCCCGCGCACCTCGGCGGTACCGCGCCGACGCCGGAAGAGGCCGCGAGACTCGACCGCGAAGGCCGCTAGACCGCCTTGCCGTGGGTCGCCGATCACTTCCTAGAACCAGCGTTCGAGCACCTGCGCGACGCCGTCCTCCGAGTTCGGCGCGGTGATCTCGTCGGCGACGTCCAGCACGGAGCGGTGCCCGTTGGCCATCGCGACGCCGTGCCCGGCCCAGCCGAGCATCTCGACGTCGTTCGGCATGTCCCCGAACGCGATCACGCGTTCGGGCGGGACATCCAGCCGCTCGGCGACCTCGGCCAGCCCGGTCGCCTTCGTGATGCCGTGCGCGGCGACCTCGATCAGGCCGGTGTTGGTCGAGTAGGTGATGTCGACCGAGCCGTCGAGCACCTCGCGTGCCGCCCGCGCCATCTCGTCGGAGTTCATCCCGCGCCTGCTGATCAGCAGTTTGATCGCCGGATGCCCGAGCACCTCGGCCCGCGGCGCCTCCGTGCCCTCGTGGTTGCCCCACGGGTTGTGGTAGTCCGGCTCGATCACGAAGTTGCGTATCTCGGGGTCGAGCGCGGACTCGCCGACCCGCTCCGCGGCGAACCGGCAGCCGGGGAGAGCGTGATCAAGAGCACTCACCGTGTCGTGCAGCAGCTGCGGTTCCAGCAGGCCGTGGACCGCCGCGATCCGGTCCGTCCCGATCTCGTACAGCACCGCGCCGTTCGCGCAGACCGCGTACCCGGTGAGGCCCAGCGGGTTCGCGATCGGTGCGATCCAGCGCGGCGGACGGCCGCTGGCCAGCACGAACGGCACTCCGGCCGCGGCGACGCGCCGGACGACGTCGATCGTGCGTTCGGACAGGACCTCCAACGGGCCGAGCAGGGTGCCGTCGACATCGGAGGCGATCAAGAGAGGCTTTTCCACCGGCACATCATCCCCGAAGATCCGCCCGTCGGGCGAAGTGTCGGCGGGCACCGCCACCTCCGCCTTCCTCCCCTCCGCCACCCTCGACGGAGGAGCTTCGCTCCGCTGTTACTTTCGCGGTGTGCGCGTAGGCATCGTGATCCTTCCGGAAGATCGTTGGTGGGCGGCCGAGCCGAAATGGCGGGCCGCCGAGGAATACGGCTTCGACCACGCTTGGACGTACGACCACCTCGGCTGGCGGAATCTCGTCGACGGCCCGTGGTTCAGTGCGATGCCGACGTTGACGGCGGCCGCGATGGTGACGTCGCGGATCAGACTGGGCACCTTCGTCGCCTCACCGGTCGCGCGGCACCCCGTGCCGTTCACCCGCGAGCTGACCACCCTCGACGACATCTCCGACGGCCGCTTCATCCTCGGCGTGGGCGCCGGGGTCACGAACACCAGCTACGACGCCGTCGTCCTCGACGGCCCCGAACTGTCGGTCAAACAGCGAACGGACCGCTTCGCCGAGTTCGTCGAGGCGCTCGACGGGCTGCTGATGACCGACGGCTTCGACTTCGAGGGCGAGTACTACCGGGCCAAGGGCGCGCGGAACCAGCCGGGCTGCGTGCAGCGGCCGCGGCTGCCGTTCCTGGTGGCCGCGAACGGCCCGCGCACGATGACGCTCGCCGCGCGGTTCGGCGCGGGCTGGGCCACCACCGGCATCAAGGCGGACACCCAGGACGAATGGTGGATGGGCGTCGCGGAACTCGTGAAGATTTTCGACGAGCGGCTCGACGTCGTGGGCAGGGACAAGGCGAGCGTGCAGCGGTTCCTGAGCCTCGACTCGGCGCCGGTCTTCTCGCTCTCCAGCGTGGGCGCGTTCACCGACGCCGCCGGGCGGGCCGGGGAGCTCGGATTCACCGACATCGTCACCCACTGGCCGCGGTCCGGGGACTACTACGTCGGCCGTGAGTCGACCCTCGAAGAGGTCGCCAGCGACGTACTCCCGGTACTGCAGGGAAGAAGTTCTTAGGCCGATCGGGTGACGTTGGCGGGTCCGGTAAACCACTTCCGCCTAGTGGTCGTCTGACAGACAAGTACTGCGAGTGGGCGCGGCCGGCGACGGCTGCCCCTCATGGGTCACCCCGGGGGTGAATGGGGGACTGAGGCTCGCGTGGTCGCGGCAGGGGCAGCTCCGCCTCGGCGAGACCGCCAAGGCCGCGCATCACGCGGAAGAGGCACTTCGGCTCGCTCGCGGCAGCGAGGAGATTCTGGCCGAACTCGCCGGGAACCAGCGACGGCTGGCCGAGTCCTATCTCGGCGAAGGACGGCTGGCCGACGCCGTCGCCGCCGTGTCGGCGCTGCACGATCTGCTCCACGAACGCGCCCTGCGGCCGGTGCTGGCCCGGTGCCTGTTCGCGCGAGCCCTGAACCGGCGTGCCGACGATCTCGAAGGCGCTCTGGCGGACCTTCGCGCGTCACGCGCGGCCGCACCCGATCACACCGTCACGCTGGAACTCGCCGACGTCTGCCGCGAACTCGGTCGTCTCGGCGACGCCGCCGCGCTACTCTCCGAAGCAACCGAAGCCATCCCTGAGGACTCGCCGCTGTCAGCCTCACTCACGTTCCAGCAGGGCTCACNCGATCTGCAAGCCCCCCTGGACCCCCCAAAAAATGAGGTCGCCGTCCTGGCCAAGGCTCAGGGCGTCCTGAAGAGCGACGTCACGGTGAAGGCGGCACGCGGTCTTTCGCACTTCGGCGAGCACAGCGCGGGATGGTTCGCGCTGGGACTCGTCGGGGCGGCGGTCGACAAGAAGCGCCGCAAGGACTGGCTGGTCGCGGCGGCAGGCGTCGTCGGCGCGCACGCCGCCTCCATCGCGGTGAAACGCGTGGTCAGGCGGCCCCGCCCGGACCACCCGAGCGTAGAGGTCCTGGTCTCCACGCCGAGCAAGCTGAGCTTCCCGTCCTCGCACGCGACCTCGACTACGGCGGCGGCGGTGCTCTACTCCGGATTGACCGGGCGTAACCTGGTCCCGGCCCTGGTACCGCCGATGCTGGCCTCCCGGCTCGTGCTCGGCGTCCACTACCCGACCGACGTTCTGGCCGGAGCGGCCCTAGGGGGCGTAGTCGGCGGCCTGATACGTAGGAAGCTGAAGCGACGATGAGTGAAACGACCGAGAAGGCCGATTCCAAGCCTGACGACGTAGAACCCGTGGCCGCCACAGAGGCCGCCGAACCGAAGAAGGTCGCCGGCGGTCTCGTCGGCGGCATCATCAAGACGGCACGCCCGCGCCAGTGGGTGAAGAACGTGCTGGTGTTCGCCGCACCGTTCTTCGCCTTTTCGAAGTCGACGGACCGGACCGGCCTGCTGATCGCCGCGCTGATCGCCTTCGCGGCGTTCTCGCTGGTGGCCTCCTCGGTCTATCTCATCAATGACGCGATCGACGTCGAGGCGGACCGGGCGCATCCGACCAAGCGGAACCGGCCCATCGCGGCCGGGATCGTGCCGGTACCGGTGGCGTTCGTCGCGGCGGCCGTGTTCTTCGCGGCGGGCCTCGGCATCTCGTTCCTCGCCAGCTGGCAGCTCGCGGTCGTCCTGGCGGTGTACGAGGCCGTCCAGCTCGGCTACTGCTTCGGGCTCAAGCACCAGCCGGTGGTCGACCTGGCCATCGTCGGCTCGGGCTTCCTGATGCGGTCGATCGCCGGTGGTGTCGCCGCGGGTATCGCGCTTTCGCAGTGGTTCCTGCTGGTCACGGCGTTCGGCTCGCTGTTCATGGTGGCGGGCAAGCGCTACGCCGAGATCATGCTCTTCGAGCGCACGGGCGCGAAGATCCGGTCTTCGCTCAAGAAGTACTCGGCGAGCTACCTGCGGTTCGTCTGGGCGACGTCCGCGGCGATCCTGATCATGTCGTACTGCCTCTGGGCGTTCGAGATCCGCCAGGTCGAGCACGACTCGGTCTGGGCGGTCGTCTCGATGGTCCCGTTCGTGGTGGCCGTTCTGCGGTACGCCGTCGACGTCGACGGCGGCAACGCGGGCGAGCCGGAGGAGATCGCGCTCAAGGACCGCGTGCTCCAGGTGCTCGGCGCGAGCTGGGTCATCACGCTGTTCCTGTCGTTCTATCTCTGATTCGACAGCTCACGCACAGCGCATCCATAGGAAGCGCACGGATCCTCGGTGATGGGGGCGGGCACACAGCCCGCCCCCATCAACCTGAGGAGTGGAAGATGAGCGACCCGCAGCGGCCGTCCGAAGACGAGGACAAGACGGTCGAGCAGCCCTCGGTGGCGGACGAGAACCCGAAGAAGCCCGCCGAGGCTTCGGCCGCGCCTCCGCCGGTGCAGCAGGTCCCGCCCCGGAAGGGCGGATTCCGCCGGTTCGCCGGGCATCGTGCGACGCAGCTGGTCGCGGTCGGCGCCCTCGGCTTCCTCCTCGGCGGCGGCATCATCGGCACCGCCGTCGGCCTGGCCTCCCGCGACGGTGATCGGCGGCCCGGTATCTCCCGCGAACACCGAGGTCCGGGCGGTCCCGGCATGCACAGGGACTTCCGTGACGGCCATGGCGACCGCGGCCGGCGTGACGAGTCCCACGGCGGGTAGATAACGGAATCATCACGCCGCCGTGTACGGTGTCCGTGATGCGAAGCGCCTCCGCCGATCTGCCCCAGGCTCCCGGTGCGCTGCCGGGAGCCGTCGTCCTTACCCGCCCCTGGGTGCTCCCGGCCGGGGCGGCGGTCGCTTCGGCCCTGGTGTTCGTGCTGGTCAGCGGGCATTTGATCGACGACACGTACATCACGCTCTCGTACGCGAAGAACCTCGCCTTCCACGGCCACTGGGGCCTGATCGAAGAAGGCACCGCCAACACCGCGACGTCGCCGCTGAACGTCCTCGTGCTGGCGCTCGTCACCTTCATCGTGCGGGACGCCGTCTTCGCCGCGGGGATCGTCTTCGTCGCGAGCCAGGTGGCGCTCGTCCTCGGCCTGCGCCGGATCGGCGCCGCGACCGGTCTCTCCGGCTGGTTCGCCCCGCTGGCACTGGGCATGCTGCTGGTGAATCCGCTGCTGCTGTCGTCGGCCGGGCTGGAAGTCGCCCTCGGTGCGACAGCCGTCGTCTGGTCGATGGTGTTCCTGCACGAACGCCGTCCCGCCGCCGCGGGCGCGGTGATCGGCCTGATCGCGCTGATCCGGATCGACCTGCTGCTGATCGCGTTCGTCCTGTTCCTCGGGCGCCGCGAATTCTGGGTGGGCATCTGGCGGATGACGTTCGCCGCGCTGGCGGTGATGCTGCCGTGGTTCCTGTTCAGCTGGCTGGTGCTGGGTTCGGCGGTGCCGGACACGCTGGTCATCAAGATCATGCAGCGCTCGTGGGGGCCGTTCAGTTTCACCAACGGCCCGCTGCTGTACCTGCGCAACTTCCCGCCGGCGGCGACTCTTTCCTTCCTGCCGCTCGTGATCGGCGCGCTCGCCGGTCTACTGTGGACATTCCACTTCCGGCGCGGTTCGGAGCGGGCGAAGCGGCTGCTGCCGTTCGCCACGCTCGCCATCGCCGGTGCGGCGCACTACCTGGCCTATTGCTGGCTGAACGTTCCGCCGTACCACTGGTATTACGCGCCCAGCATCGTCGGCGCGACGGTCTTCCTCGCCGCCGGAGCCTGCGCGGTACCTGGCCGGGCCCGGCTCGGCGCGGGAATCCTCGCGGGCGCGTTCCTCCTCGTGAGCGCCGTCGCCTACGCGGCCCCTGAGCTGCCGCGCCGGTTCGCGCCCATCACCAGCAACCACGCCGCGTCCGACGAATACCGCCGGATCGGCGCCCAGCTGGGCGAGCTGACCAAGGGGCGCAAGGTGGAGAGCGCGGGCGAGGTCGGCGCGCTCGCGTACTCCTGCGATTGCGACATCGTCGACCAGTTCTCCGACCGCGGCTCCGTCGACCCGGCGATCGTCGAGACGAAGAACCGCAGCAGTGATCTGGGCAAGGCCCTGCTGGCAGCGAATTTCCGGTTCTTCGACCACAGCGTCCCGCCCGCGACCCCGGATCTCGTGCTGGCCACCACCCGCAAGGCGCCGCCGCCGAACGCGCTGGCGACCTGGACGATCAGCTCGCCCTGGATGGGCACCCAGAGCCTGTACCTCCTCCCGGCGCGGTGACCTTCCGCGTCAGCGGCGGGAGCGGGCCCGGTCGGCCTTTGTGACGGCCAGCATGTCCCGCTGGCAGACCACGGACCCGTCGGCGAAGACGAACTGAAGCACCGGCCGCGCCGGGAAACTCCGCCCCAGGTAGAGCGCGGACACCGAACGCACCACTCCCGGCGGCATCTCCTCGAAGGTCCGGAACGGCTGGGCGGGATCCTCGCCCTCCAGCATCCGCGCTGGGTACACGACGGCCAGCCGCCGATCGGACAGCGTCAGCCGCGCCTCACCTTTGCCGCCGGCGAGGTGGTCCGCGAGGCGCGCGGCGGTCTGGTCCGCGGTCCGGGTGACGACCCAGTAGGCGATCGTCGGGTCGTCGGTCCAGTCACCTTCGAGCACGTCGGAAGCGGGTAGCGGCCACCGCGTTTTCCCCGTCACCGTAGGGGTTTCCCGCGACGGCGAGTACGGCATCGTGAGCTTCCCGTCGAGCAGCATTCCCACATACCCGTGCGCGGGCGGGCAGCCGATGATCAGGCGCTCGCCGGGCGCGAGCCAGAACTGGTGCAGTTCCCGTTCGACGATCTCGTCGACGGTCTTCGCGGTCAGCGGCGTGTTCTCCATCAGCTCACCGTCACCGAGTACAGCCAGGCGAACTGCCGTGGATCGTCGCAGTCGAACAGGAAATCCATCCCGGATCCGTCCACAAAGGACACTCGAAGACATGGGCGCTTCTTCTTGCCGTGTTCGGCCACCGCGAAACCGGCGATCGCGTCGCGCGGGATCTCGGCGCACGGCACCATCTCGTGCCGCGCGATCGGGACGCCCTCGGCGTTCTCGCCGTAGGTCTTGGTGGTCATGATCGCCGCGATGTCCTTGCCGAACCCGATCGCCTTCGCCATGAACGACTTCTTCGAGGGCTTCTCCGGAGCGACGAACTTCTCCAGCACCAGCAGCCGCGCGCTGGTCAGCGCCCAAAGCCGCGAAAGCGAGCCGCTGGTGGGCAGCTCCCGCACCGCCGCGTGCGCGAGGCCGCCCTGTTCGCCGAGCACGACGACCTGCGGCGATGGCGGATTCGACTTGCCGCCGTCGTCACCCCCGCCCAGCGCCGCGCCGACCACGTCGCCCGCGAAGTTCGCCGCGCCGGAGCCGATCTTGCCCAGCACGCTCTTCTTCGGCGCACCCCAGGGATCGAGGCCGCGCACGTCGTAGTTCACCGTCCGGCCGTACGCGGCCCACAGCAACCGTTCGCCCGGGTGCAGCGAAGGCAGGGCCTGCGACGCGGCCCCGAGCGGGTAGCCGAGATTCATTCTTCGATCGTGAACCCTCTGTCGGTCGCCGCGCGGCGCTCTTCCTCGGACGACGTGTCCTGTGACTCGTGGTAGCCCGCCTTGACGCCCTGCTCGACGCCCAGTTCGGCCAGGTTACCGGCACTGCCGCGGAAGGCGGCCTTGCCGACGCTGGTCGTGCCGCTCATGCCCATCGCCCGCAACCCGGCCTCGGTGAGGTTCGTGGTGAGCGCGTCCGAGCCCTCGCCGCCGACGCCGTACCGGTCCGCGAACCTGTTGGCCGTCTTGGAGGCGCCGGTCGCCGGGTTGGCCTTCGTGACGATCTTGGCCAGCGGGTTCTTGTCGATCTGGTCGGCGAGCCGCTTCTGCAGCCAGTTGCCGTCGCGCAGCCCTTCGGTGCGCTCGACGACCTTCTTCAGCGGCCCGTTGCGGAGCGTCTTCAGGATGTCTTCGAGCTTGTCGATCAACGGCTTGAGCTTGCCGAGCAGCTGCTTGACCTTCATCCCGAGCCGTCCGCCGGTCACCGCGACCTGACCGGCCGTGGCCGCGCCCGCCGCGCCGACCGAGGCGCCCGCCGTGATCCACGAGGCGGCCAGCGCGGCCAGCCACTCGATGATCAGGCCCATCACCAGTTCCTGGATGATGTCGATGACGATCTCGACGAACGCGTCGAACAGGTCGGCCGCGATCTCCAGGATCTGCTGCACCCCGCGGACGTCGTTCGCGAACGCCTTGGCGCCGCCCGAGAACTCGGTCATCTGGCCGCGGAACGCGTCGCCCGCCTGGCCTTTCCAAGCCTCCTTGGTGCCATCGGCGCGCTTCTGCTCGTGCTCGGCGACGCCGTCGAGCCACTTCGCCGTCTGCTCCCAGCCCTTGGCGGTGCTGCGCATCTGCTCGGGGTCACCGATCGCGGGCTCCAGCACCAGCTCGACCAGCGGGCTGATCACGATCCCGATCAGGAAACCCAGCCCGTTGTCCACAAAGGACTGCCCGGGGCTCGTCACGAGCTGGAGTTGTTCCATCCGAGCGTGCACGGCCGCGATCGCGACGTCCGGCGGGCTGCTCGCCCTGGCGACCTCCGAGGAGGTGCTGATCCACGAACTGCCGTAGCCGCCGTTCTGCTCCCAGAACCCCTTGCGGCCGGAGTCGCCGGCGCTGTTGAGGTCGCTCAGGCTGCCGGGGCCGCTGCCGCCGTCGTCCAGCCCGGCGCCGAGGCCGGTGATGACCTCGGC
This sequence comes from Amycolatopsis coloradensis, assembly GCF_037997115.1. Lineage (NCBI taxonomy): Bacteria > Bacillati > Actinomycetota > Actinomycetes > Pseudonocardiales > Pseudonocardiaceae > Amycolatopsis > Amycolatopsis coloradensis. Next base: position 1,307,792 of record NZ_CP150484.1, on the reverse strand, counting down.
GGTGCCCTGGTTGTGGTCGAGATAGGTCTTCGCCGCGGTGGTGGTCTTGTCGGCGATCTGGTCCATGAAGGACTTCGCCTGCTCGGCGAGGTCCTGGCACTCCTGCAGCCCCTCGAAGTACTTGAAGGCCATCAGTTCGCCGAGCGGGCCGAAGCAGTCGTCCGAGACCCTGGCCTGTTCCAGCAGGCTCGCGAGGCTGCCGAAGTTCCCCGAGGCCTCTTTGGACCCCGTCGCGTGCGCGGTGAGCGCTTCCGTCTGTACGCCGAAGCCGGTCAAAACGAGTCCCTCCGCAGGATCGGGCCGCCGAAGTCGTCATCGTCGGCGGGAGCGGGGCGTGTCGGACGAGACGTGCGGACGGGCTGCTGGAGAGCGGGCCCGGCGAGGGATTCCGCGGGCGGGGGAGCGCTGGGCCCGAGCGGTTCGACGTGGGCGTTGAACGCCTCTTTGAACTGGTCCGCGCGGTCGCCGAGGATCGGCTGGACGGTCTGCTGCATCGCGGCCGCCGCCTGCTGGGTCGCTTCTCTCACCGCGGTGAGGATCTCCTGCTGCAGCGCGGTGTGCGTGCGGTTCATCGCCTTGGGGGACAGCTGGAGTCCCAGCAGGGCGCCGGACGGGGCGACGGTCACCGTCACCGAGCCGTCGGCGTTGCGCGCGGATCCGCGCAGCCCGGCGATCTTGTCCTTCAGTTCCGCGGCTTTGGCGGCCTGCTCCTGAAACGACCGGATGGCCGCGTCGAGCCTGGCTTCCTGGTCAGCCATCGATTCCTCTCAACCCGGGGACGGAGGGAGTCCGTGCCCGGGTGAGACGAATGGAGTAACGCGCTCGTTCCCTAGATCGGAAGTTTGCGGAAGATCGGCCGGGGGATGTGCCGCAGGGCCGACATGACCAGGCGGAACGGCGCGGGCGACCACACCAGTTCCTTGCCGGCGCGCGAGGCGGCGACCGCGGTCTCCGCGACCTGCTCGGCGTCCACCGTCAGCGGGGCGTCCTTGAGGCCTTCGGTCATCTTGGTCCGGACCTGGCCGGAGCGGACGACGGTGATCCGCACGCCGAACTCGGACAGGGCCTCGCCGAGGCCCAGGTAGAAGCCGTCGAAACCGGCCTTGGAGGAGCCGTAGACGAAGTTCGACCGGCGGACCCGCTCACCGGCGACCGACGACAGCGCGATGACCTTGCCGTGGCCCTGCTTCTTGAGCTTGTTCGACAGCGCGACACCCACCGAAACCGCGGCCGAGTAGTTCACGGTGGCCGCCTCGACGGCCTTCGCGTGGTCCTGCCACAGCTCTTCCTGGTCGCCGAGCAGACCGAACGCCACGACGGTGACGTCGATGTCGCCACCCTCGAAGGCCTTGTCCAGCACGGCGGGGTGGGTGTCCATGGCCTTGGCGTCGAAGTCCACAGTAGACACTTCGGCGCCCTTGTCCTTCAGGCGCTGCGCGGCCGCGTCGAGCCGGGGCGACTGCCGTCCGGCCAGCACGACCCGGAGGGGCTTCTCGGACAGGTACTTCTCCGCGATCGCGAGCGCGATGTCGGAGGTGCCGCCGAGCAGCAGCAGGGACTGGGGGTTGCCCACAGCGTCGATCACAGTTCCAACCTTCGGGACATGTCAGAGGCGAAAACGCCTTCGGGGTCAACGGAAGCGCGGACCTTGCGCCACTCTTCGAGCCGCGGGTACATCTTCGCGAAGTTCTCCGCCGAGGTGCGCGAGTCCTTCGCCGTGTACAGACGGCCGCCGAGCGCGAGCACGTCCTCGTCGAGTTCCTGGCAGAACCGGCTCAGCCCGTCCTTGATCGGGAAGTCGAGGCAGACCATCCAGCCGGGATGCGGGAACGACAGCGGCGCCGCGTTGCCCTCGCCCATCTGCTTGAACACGTTGAGGAACGACACGTGCCCGGAGTCCGCGACCTTCTGGATGATCCGGCGCAGCGGCTCGTGCGCGTTCAGCGGCGTGCTGAACTGGTACTGCAGGAAGCCCTTGGAGCCGTACGCGCGGTTCCACTCGCCGAACAGGTCGAGCGGGTGGTAGAACGCGGTCAGGCTCTGGATCTGGTCGCGCGCGTTCTTCGTGGTCTTGCGGTAGTACAGCTCGCCGATCGCGGTGAACGACAGCTTGTTCGCCAGCCCGTTCGGAAAGATGTCCGGCAGGGTGGCCAGCGTGCCCGGGTTGAACTTGAGCGGATCGGCCCGCAGTTTCGGCGGCAGTTCGTCCAGCTTGGCGAGCGAGCCGCGCTGGAAGGCGGCGCGGCCGAGCTTCGCGCCCCGGGAGATCGAGTCGAACCAGCCGGACGAGTACGTGTAGTTGGCCTCGGAGCCGTCGGTGACCAGCGCCAGGGTCTCGTCGAGGTTCGCCGTGCGCTGGATGTCGGCCTTGAAGTAGGCCGTCTCGGTCTTCGTCATCCGGATCTTGGCGCGGACGATGATGCCCGTCAGGCCGATACCGGCCACGGTCGCCCAGAACAGCTCCGCGTCGGGGCCGTCCGGCGTGAGCGTGCGCACCTGCCCGTCGGCGGTGATCAGGTCCATCGACACCACGTGGTTGCCGAAGCTGCCCGCCGAGTGGTGGTTCTTGCCGTGGATGTCGTTGGCGATCGCGCCACCGATGGTGACCTGGCGCGTCCCCGGCAGCACCGGCACCCACAGCCCGTAGGGCAGGCCCTCGCGCATCAGCTTGTCGAGGCTGACACCCGCGTCGAGGTCGACGATGCCGGAATCCGGGTCGATCGAGTGGATGCGGTCCAGCGCGGTCATGTCGACGACCAGGCCGCCCGCGTTCTGCGCCGGGTCGCCGTAGGACCGGCCGAGACCGCGCGCGATGACCCCGCGTTCCCCGGCCCGCGTCACCGCACGGGCGATGGCTTCCACATCGGGGGTGCTCAGGACGTCCGCGATACTCGGCGACGTCCTCGCCCAGCCCATGAGCGACTGCCGCTGTGTCTTGGGTGCTTGGGTCACGCAGACCAGGGTAACCACGCCGAACAATGCCCGGAACGTGACCCTGAAGTGCTCGCTTCTACACTTTGCGCACCAGCCCCAGCAGTTTATGAGGTAGAGCAGTGGTGGCGACCGACCCGAAAGCCGGCCTGACGGCAGCAGCGCCGTCCTCTCCTGGGCTGCTCGGGCAGCTCATCCGCTTCGGCCTCATCGGCGGCTTCTGTGCCTTGGTCGATTTCGGTGTCTACCAGGGGCTTCGCGCCCTCGGAATGGACGTGACACCGTGGGTGGACATCGCCCGCGCGCTCAGCTTCATCGTGGGCACCACGACCGCCTTCTTCCTGAACCGCAAGTTCACCTTCGCCGGTGGACGCCAAGAGGGCGCGCGTCAGATCGGTAGCTTCGTACTCCTGTACGCCGTGACGTTCCTCGTCGCCGTCGGCGTCAACCGCACGATGCTGCACGTCCTGCCGGAGTCGGCCTGGAAGGCCACTTTCGGTTGGGTCGTTTCACAGGCAACCGCGACCGTGATCAATTTCGTCATGCTCAAGTGGGTCGTCTTCCGTGAGCCCCGCGCCATCGCCACCAGCAAAGAGGAGAACTGAGGATTCATGCCCGGTAAAGCCGCCGTCACCGGAGAGGCCCCGAGCGCCATGGTGAGCACTGTCGACGACACCCGCTTCGCGGAACGCACCCCGCAGGGCCGTCTCACCGCGCAGCGCGGGCTCTATGCCGGCCCGGCCCCCATCGTCAGCAAAGACCTCTACGCCGAGCTCGAATGGGGCACCGCCGTGCGCGAGCGCGCGGGCATCTCCATCGAGCCGGCGTCGAAGGTGTCCGGCAACACCTATTTCGGCCGCTTCCCCGCGAGCTACTGGCAGCGCTGGACCGACGTGACCGAGGTCCAGGTCGAGGCCGTAGTCACCGGTGACGGCCAGCTGTCCGTCGGCGCCTCCGACATCGAGGGCGACGCCCGCGTGGTCGCCGCCGAGATCGTCGCGGGTGCGAAGCAGCGGAAGGTGACGCTCACCGCGAAGCTCGACAAGTTCTACGACGGCGGCGCGCTCTGGCTCGACCTCGAGACCGAGGGCGGCCAGTCGCTGCGTGTCGAGAAGGTCCGCTGGACGGTCGAAGCGCCGGAGAAGATCCGCCCGACCGCGGTGACCATCTGCACGATGAACCGCGCCGACGACTGCCTGTCGAACCTGCAGGCGCTCGCCGCCGACGTCTCCTCGCTGGAGACGCTCGACGCGATCTACGTCGCCGACCAGGGCACCGACCTCGTCGAGTCGCGTGAGGGCTTCGAGCAGGTCGCGAAGGACCTCGGCGACAAGCTGCACTACATCAAGCAGCCGAACCTCGGCGGCGCCGGCGGGTTCACCCGCGGCCTCTACGAGGTCGCCGGGCACACCGAGACCGAGCACGCGAACGTCCTGTTCATGGACGACGACGTGTTGCTGGAGCCGGATCTGGTGATCCGGATGACCGCGTTTTCCAACCGCACGGTCAATCCGGTCATCGTCGGCGGGCAGATGCTGAACCTGCTGCACCCGAACCAGCTGCACGTCGGCGCCGAATACGCCCGGCTGAACACGCTGGAGCCCGGCCAGCCGGTGCAGCACTCGCTCTCGACCGCCGACCTGCTCGGCGTCGACGAGGAGACCCTCAAGCCGAACCGCCAGGAACGCCGCCTCGACGCCGGGTACAACGGCTGGTGGTCGTGCCTGATCCCGTACGAGGTCGTCAAGGCCACGGGCTACCCGCTGCCCTTCTTCTTCCAGTGGGACGACGCGGAGTACAGCTACCGTGCCCGCGCGCACGGCTTCCCGACGGTCACCCTTCCGGGCGCCGGCGTCTGGCACGCCGACTTCCACTGGAAGGACTGGGACGAGTGGCACCGCTACTTCAACCTGCGGAACTCGATCATCACCGCCGCGCTGCACTCGCCGTTCAACCTCAACCTGCTCTCGCGCGTGCTCATCGCGCAGCTGGTCCGGTACCTGCTCGGCATGCAGTACGGCCTGTCCGCCACGCTGATCAAGGCCGTCGAGGACTTCCTCGAGGGGCCGGAGGTCCTGCGTGACGGCGGCGTCGCCGCGATGAAGGAGATCCGCCGGATCCGCGACGAGTACCCCGAGACCAAACGGCACAAGGCCACCGACGTCCCGGGTATCGCGTCGAACGACATCGGCATCATCAACAGCGCGCCGCGGCCCAGCATGCAGCGCCTGGTGCTGATCAAGCGGGTCCTCGACCGGGTGCTCGGCCGCAGCCGCCACTCGCTCGGCGCGATCCCGATCGACGAGGCCCACTGGTGGCACGTCGCGACCTTCGACACCGCCGTCGTCACCGACGCTTCGCAGGAAGGCGTGCGGGTCCGCTCGTACGACCGCGCGAAGATGTTCGACCTGGCGCGCCGGGGCGCGAAGGTGATCCAGCGGCTCCGCAAGGAAGGCGCGGCGGTGCAGGAGCAGTACAAGCGCGCCATGCCCGAGCTGACCTCGCGGGACAACTGGAAGCGCCTCTACAAGCTGTAGGCCCCGCTTCGCGCGGCTTCGATGTCCCCAATGTCGCATTAGAGACGCTCGGTGTCTCCAATGCGACATTGGGGACACTGCTATCTGGGGGCCAAAGGGGGAGCAAGGGACCTTTAGTAACGCTAGCTTTCCTAGCGGCGCCAGACTCACCGCAGATCAAGTAAGGGTAGCCTTACTCGCATGACGGATCTGGTCGCTCGAGCCCACGCCCTCGCCGATGATCTCCTCTTCCCCGCAGCCACCGAAGTCGACCTCAAGGGCGAAGTGCCTTCAAGTCACTTCGACGCCCTCGCAGCCGAAGGCTTCTACGGCCTCGCGGCGCCCAAGGAAGCCGGCGGTCCGGGCGCAGAACTCCCGGAGATCGTCCAGGTTCTAGAGGCACTGGCGGGCGGCTGCCTCAGCACGATGTTCACCTGGATTCAGCACCACGGCCTGGTCACGGCACTGACCGGCGCCGCCGACACCGAACTGCGTGATCGCTACCTTCCGTCGCTGATCAGCGGGGAACTCAAGGCCGGCGCCGCGTTCGCCGCGGTGATCCCGACCCCGCCCAGGCTGCGTGCGGAACGCGTCGACGGCGGCTACCTCCTCGACGGCGAGGCCCCCTTCGTCAGCGGGTGGGGCGTCATCGACCTGCTTCAGCTTTGCGCCCGCGACGGCGACACCGTCATCGGCGCGATCATCGATCCGGTCGCGGGGGAGCGGCTGGAGGTCCAGCCGCTCGACCTCGTCGCGGCGCAGGGCACGTCCACCGTGCACCTCGGCTTCACCCGCTACTTCCTCGCCAACGACCGCGTCTACGGGAAGACCCCGCACGCGGACTTCGTCGCGGGCAACACCTTCGCCTCCCGCCTCAACGGCTGCGCGCCCCTCGGCCTGGCCGCCCGCGCCGCGCGGCTCATCGAGGACCTCGGGAAGGCCGACGTCGCCGCCGGGATCCGTGCCGAGATCGACGTCGTCCGCGGCAGGCTCGACGCGGCGCTCGCCGATCCGCCGTCGCTGCCCGCGGCCAGGGCGGCGGGCGCGGAACTCGCGTTCCGGGCCGCGGGCGCGCTGGTCGCGGCCAACGGCAGCACGTCGGTACTCGTCGGACGACACCCCCAGCGGCTCGTCCGGGAAGCCACCTTCCTGCTGGTCGCCGCCAGCCGCCCGGAGATCAAAACCGGTCTGCTGGCGCTCTTCTCCCGGGTTTGACCGCCTGGGCGAAAGCGTGACTCGCGTGATCGGACACGTAACTCACGTGATCGGAGACCGAACACGAGTGTGCGGCGTGCGGCGCCGCCACGTGGTCTAGTGGAGGCCGAACACGCGAGTCTTGCGGTTCAGGTCGTCGATGTAGGCGGCGGCGACGTGGGAGAAGTTGATCGCCACCTCGGAGTCGTCCCTCGTCCGGATCGTCTGTACCGCGCCGGTGCGGACGAAATGCGAGAGATCCTTGGTCAGCCGTTCGGTTTCTTCCGCCGTGAGCGCGAAGAGCAGCGGCTCGCCGCCGGCGGCGAGATGAAGGACGAGCGCGGGTTTCTGGTCTGCCATGAATCCATGGCACCAGCGTTGATAACGGCCGGGCAAGCGGGTTCGCTGCGGGCGTATCGGGTGCGTGGACTACGTTCATCCCGACGAACAAGACACCCGCGGGGGGAAATGGCGATGCCGCATTCGTTCTCGCTGTCGCTGGCGGCGGTGGACATCCTGCTCGAACACGGCCGGTTCGGTCCGGCGCCCGTCCCGTTCGAGGTCCCGCACATCGGCACGACGACCGATCAGCGCGCGATGGTGCGCGAGGCCGTCTTCCGCGACCTCGAAGGCCGCGGCATGATGCGCGGCGGCAGGCTCGACGCCGACGTCGAACTCGCGCTCGCCACGTTCGTCACCCCGCAGCTCGCGGTCTGGGCGGTCGCGCAGATGGACAAGGACAAGCAGCTGTTCGCGCGGGCGGCGACGAACGGGCAGTTCGCGGTGCTGGTGCGCCAGGACGAGAACCTGCTCGTGTTCGAGGAGACCCGGCCGACCGCGATCGTCGCGTCGATCGTCGATCTCCTGCCTCTCACCCCGGCGGGCCCCGGCCAGTCGGTCACCATCGCGAAGCCGGTGAGCGCGCCGAAGCGCCCCCGGAACGACGACGCGTACGACCCCTTCGCGCAGGTCAGCGGGCCCCGGTCCCACGGATCGAACCCGCAGCAGCGGCAGGTGGAACGGATCTTCGAGAAGCCGATGAAGCGAGTGGGCCAGTTCAGCGTGTTCATCCGCGGTGGCCAGGTCTTCCCGCCGTTGGCGTGGTTCGACACCGAAGCGGGCCGGTTCATGATGACTTCGCGCCAGGCGACCGACGGGCAAAGCTGGCTGACCTACGCTCCCGCGGACAACGCGAGGATCGCGCAGCAGCTGTACGCCCAGCTCGAAGGCCAGTTCTGAACCTTCGGGAACCGGTGTGACGCCCGTTTCGTCACAGTTCCGGCGGGATCTCCGGTGATCGGGGAATCACCGTTGCGCTGAGTGCCCGGCTAGTAGACTTCCGGGCGAACGCACGGGCGAGCAGACGATGCAGTGGGGCGGGCGATGGCTTTCGAAGCGGACGGCGGACAGGCGGCACCGGACTTCTCGATCGGCTCCGCCATGGGGGCGGCGGCCAAGTACGTGGAGGCGGGTGGCCTGAACCAGGCCGCGATCGCCAAGGTGAGCGCCGAGACCCAGAAGCTGGTCTCGGCCGCCAAGAGCGGCGGCTTCAAGATCACCGCCGAAGGCGTCAAGCCGCTGCGTGAGGCGCTCGCGAACATGTCGGAAGAGCTCAGCGCACTCGGTAACCGGACGACGCGGCTTTCCGAGGCACCCCAGCTCGGCGACCACCCGTACGGCAAGGCCGTCGCGGCCCACGACCACAAGGGCGCCGCGCAGGCGAGCAACTCCGCGAGCGCGGTGCTCGAACAGTTCAAGCAGGTCGTCCGGGACGCCGACGAAGCGCTGGCCAGGGCCGCGGGGCTGTACAAGGGTGTCGAAGACCGCGCGATCGACGCCACCAAGAAGATTCAGGCCTGAGGGACGATGAAGAAACTCTGCGTGCTGCCACTCGCCGCGGCCGCCCTGGTGTTGGCCGCGTGCTCCAGCGAGAAGCCGGGGAGCGCGAGCCCGGCACCGTCGGCGCCGCCCGCCCAGACCGGTGGATCCAGTTCGGCGCCCGCCACCGGCGGTGGTGACACCAAGTCGATCGATCCGTGCTCTCTCCTCAGCGCGGCCGACCTCTCGTCTTACGGGACGTTCAAGGATCCGGTGACGCTGAACGAAGGCGGAGCCCGCGCCTGCCAGTTCTCCAAGGAGGCGGCGAGCGCCTCGGACAGCCTGACCGTCTCCGTCGACCTCCGGGACACGCAGAACATCGACAGCGTCAACGACGGCGGGAACGGCAAGACCACCGGGAACGTGAACGGGCGCAAAGCGGTGCTCGTGCCGAAACCGCCGTCCGGCTGCTTGATGGCACTCGAACTCACCGCTTCGGCGCGAGCCGATGTCCTCGTGGACGCCACCGACCCGAAGCAGGCCTGTGAGGTCGCCGAGAAGGTCGCCGACACCGTCGAACCGAAGCTTCCGAAGGGCTAAGGGGGAACCAGGATGACCACCAAGACACCGAACCTGACCGAGAAGCAGGTCTCCGACCTTTCGCCGGCGGCTCGTGACGCGTACTTCCAGCAGAAGGCACAGGAGGGCGTCGACCCCAGTGACGGCTGGCTGTTCGGCGCGGTCAATCAGTTCATCGCCTCCGGGAAGGCCCACCAGCAGTCGCAGGAGGTCGGCGACAAGAACGTCGACCAGCTGACCAAGAACAAGGACGTCCAGTACGTCGAGGGCTTGGAGCCGTCGAACGCGGACTACCAGGGTTACGACCACGAGAAGCTCGAACAGTTCGTCAACAGCAACCTGAACGTCGAACAGGTCTCCGACGTCTCGACCGCCTACCACGAGATTCACAAGGCCTTCGACACCTTCGCGAAGACGATGGACCAAGCCGTCACCGCGTCGCAGGGCACCTGGGAAGGCGACGCGGCGGGCAACGCGCAGGGGTACTTCAAGAGCCTCAGCAAGTGGTCCGAGACGAACTCCCAGAACGCCAAGCTCGCCTCCGAGACGATCTACGACCAGGGCACCGCGGCGTCCACCGTGAAGAACACGATGCCCAAACCGATCCCCTTCAGCTGGAAGGAAGAGGTCGGGGGGTGGATGACGTCGAACCCGTTCAACCTCGGCGAGAACATCGACAAGTCCATCCAGAAGCAGAAGGACAGCCAGGAGGCGCACACCCAGGCGGCCTCCGCCATGCACAGCTACGACAAGGCGCTGTACGACGCCGCGTCGAAGCAGCCGGCGTTCGCCGAGCCGCCGAAGTTCGGCGAAGGCGGTGGCGAGGGGACAGGCAAGCCCGGCATCTACAAGCTCCCGCCCGGGTCGAAAATGCCCTGGGACGAACAGCCTGGTGGCGGCAACACCTACATCCCGCCCGGCAGTGGCGGCGGGGGTAGCGGCGGCGGAGGCGGTGGTGGCGGCGGTTACGGCTCGCCGAACCTCCCGGGCCCCGGCAGCAGCACGGGCTCCGGCAGCATCCCGTCGGGGACGACGCCGTCCGGCTTCCAGAACGGGCCGGCGCCGATCACCGCCCCCGGCCCCAACAACAACACCGCGATGCCGGTGAGCCCCATGCCGATGGCGCCCATGATGGGTGGAGGCATGGGCGACTCGGACTACAACAGCCGCACCGGCCGTGGTGGCGGCGGAAGCGGGTTCGGCCCCGGCAGCGGCGCGGGCGGCTCCACGCCCGGGTCGGGCTCCGCGTCCGGCGCGGCCCGCCCCGGTGGTATCGGTGCCGCCGAAGCGGCGGCAGGCCGCGGTATGGGCGGTCTCGGCGGTGGCGCCGCCGGTCGCGGCGGGCCGGGTATGGGCGGCGGGATGGGCGGCCGCGGTCAGCACGCGGACGGGGACGAGGACACCGAGCACCAGCGTCCGACGTATCTCGTCGAGGGTGACCCGGACGAGGTCTTCGGGACCGACATGCGCACCGCTCCGCCGGTCATCGGCGAGTAGTTCCTTCCAGCCGGGTATGGCCTCCTTGCTCACGAGCAAGGAGGCCATACTTGTTTTGTCGGCAATCCACCTGATACGAGCTATTCTTGGCGGTAATAAACAACAGTGTTCGCGTTGGGTCATCAGGCTGGCCTCACCGCCGACCTGAGCGTGGTGCGCAACGGCGATGGTTTCGAGGTCGTCGCGAGGCACGGCGACGGATCGGTCCGTGTCGCGCGGTTCGCCGGTGACACGCTCGGTACGTGGCGCAACCTCGGTGGCACCGACGTCACCGACGTTCCCGCTGCTGTTGCGCACGGTGACGGAAAGATTCAGGTTGTAGTCCGCGTGAGCTGGCGCGATCCCCAGGGGAGATCTACACCTACCGCGGCATCTACGGGGCGCTGACAGCGCAGCGCAGCGCAGCCGCTGAGTCGGCCGCGCCGACGTACACCGGTGGCAAGGCGCATTCCTGAGGACCGTGAAACCCTGCGTGGCCGAACCTGGTCGCGCAGGGTTTCGTTCATCGCGTAGCCGGGGGCAAGCCGACCCGGTTACGCCACTACGATGCCGGTGGACTCCTCCGCCGAGGAGGATGCGCTGGTTGCCTATGCGACGGATCGAGAGATGACTTCCGAACAAACCGAGCTGATCTCCCGTACCCGCGGTACGGCATTGACCCAGCGGCTGTGCGTATACGGCGCGCTCGCCATGGTCACGCTGCTCAACGTGATCTCCCACGCGAATCTGGCGCCCAACGCCCACGAAAAGGCCTGGGGCGACGCGATCAACTACTTCCGGATGTCGGAGCAGACCGGCGCCGCGGTGGACAATCCGTTCGCACTGCGCATGCTGAGCCCCTGGCTCGTGCATCGCGCGAACCTGCTGACCGGGATCTCGCTCGACCGGTTGTGGCTGATCCTGACCGTCGTGGCGGTGTTGGCCTCTGCCATCGTGTTCTTCGAGTTTCTCCGCTCGCATCTGAAGCTGCAATTGTTCACCTCGGCACTGACGGCGGTCGCCCTGGCGTGCACCTTTTGGTACGCGCCGTACGCCTTCACGAATCCGTATCTGGTCGACCCGCTGAACAACCTGCTTTATGTCGTCGCGCTGTGGCTCGCGTTCGAACGAAAGCTGATCGCCTTCACCGTCGTGATCGTGGTGGGCGCGATCAACAAGGAAACCACGCTGTTGCTCGCGCCGCTTTACCCGCTGCTGGCCTGGACCCGTGGACGCAAGCTCCGTGACCGCGACGTGCTGGGCGGCGCGCTCGCTGTCGTCATCGCCGCGGGGCTTTACATCGCCTTCCGGCTCTGGGCGCAAAACCTCATCGGCGGGGCATACGGATTCGGCGCGGGCCAGGGCAACAAGAGTCTGCTCGACAACATCGGGTTCGCGTTGTCGGCCAACAAGGGTACAGACCAGCTGGTGTTGTTCACGACGTTCCACTTCCTGTGGCTCGTCTTCGCCTATGGCCTCTACCGGCAGTACCGGCGGTACGGCCTGCGCAGCGACCTGCTCGTCGCGAGCGTTTGGCTGTTCGGCTGCTGTGTGGCAGGCCGGCTCGTCGCGACCGACACCGGCCGGGTCTTCGTGATGATGGCACCGCTGGTCCTCGGCGTCGTCGCCGTGGTGCTGGACGGACAGCGCGGTGAACGCCGACGGCTGTGGGTCGGGTTGCTTCTGTTCCTGTACATCGCGCTGAGCCTGGGGTGGGTACCCGCGCCGTCGAGTTTCCTCGTCGACGCGGTAGCCGCCTTGATCTTCGTACTGCTGATGTACTTCCCCGTCAGTAGCGGTAGAACCTTTCTCGGCGGCCCTGGCGCACGAGCTTGAGCCACTGCAGGAAAGCCTTCGGGTCCCGCTTCACGCCGACGAAGTACAGACCGAAACGCACCACTTCGAGCGCTCCGATCTTGCGCATGCCCGGCTGGGACAGCAGGTACCCGCGGTTGCGGTAGGTGTAGTAGCGCTTGACCTCGTTCTCCGGGTCCTGCGCGTGGAACCGGCCGCCCAGCATCGGCTTGAACTCGTCCGAGCCGTCCGGGTGCAGGTACGCGGTCTTGAGCGAGGTGCCGAACGGCAGTCCGGAACGCACCAGGCGCCGGTGCAGTTCGACCTCGTCGCCGCGGAAGAACAGCCGCAGATCCGGCACGCCGACGACGTCCAAAGTGGACGCGCGGAACAACGCGCCGTTCATCAGCGAGGCGATCCCGGGCAGGAAGTCGACGCCCAGCTCCGACGACGAACGCTTCCAGGTCAGCCCGCGTCGCAACGGGAACGCGAGCTTGTCCGGCGCGTCGATGTTGGTGACCACCGGGGAGATCTCGGCCAGATCGCGCTTCTCGGCCTCGTCCAGCAGGATCGCGAGGACGTTCTCGTCGGCGGGACGGCCGTCGTCGTCGGCGAGCCAGACCCAGTCCGCGCCCAGCGAGAGCGCGTGCAGCATGCCGAGCGCGAACCCGCCCGCGCCACCGAGATTCCGGTGCGAGGGCAGGTACGTGAACGGAAGCGGGTAGTCCTCGACGATGTCCCGCGCCGACTTGTCCGGCCCGTTGTCGACCACGACGAGGTGGTCGACCGGGCGCGTCTGCGCGGCGATCACCTTGAGCGAGTCCGCGAGCAGTTCCCGCCGATGGCGCGTGACGACGACGCCGACGACGGCGCCTTCGGGCAACTGCCGGGTCTCGCTGGTCATCCTTGGCCACCGTTCGTCGTCGCCACCGGCTCGGTCTCGAGGCCGAACCGCTCCAGCGTTTCCTTGCTCATGTTCTCGAACGGGTCGCGCCCCTTGTAGCCGGTGAGCACGTCGCGCAGCGAACCGCGCTGCTTGACGTGGCCCTCGTCCATCCAGATGGCGGAGTCGCAGAGTTCGAAGAGGAACTCGTCCGAGTGGCTGGCGAACACCAGGATGCCCGAGCGCTTCACCAGCGCCTTCAACCGGTCCTTGGCCTTGTTGAGGAACGCCGCGTCGACCGCGCCGATGCCCTCGTCGAGGATCAGGATCTCCGGGTCGATCGAGGTGACCACGCCCAGCGCCAGGCGCACCCGCATACCGGTCGAGTAGGTGCGCAGCGGCATCTGCAGGTAGTCGCCGAGTTCGGTGAACTCCGCGATGTCGTCGACGCGGGCTTCCATCTGCTTCGCGGTCATCCCGAGGAACAGACCGCGGATGATGATGTTCTCGAGCCCGGAGATCTCCGGGTCCATGCCGATGCCGAGGTCGAAGACCGGCGCGATCTTGCCGGAGATCTTCGCCGAACCGCGGGTGGGCTCGTAGATGCCGGACAGCAGCCGCAGCAGCGTCGACTTCCCGGCGCCGTTGTGGCCGACGAGGCCGACCCGGTCGCCTTCCCGCAGCTGGAGCGTCACGTCGTGCAGGGCTTCGATGATCGGGACCTTGGTCTCGGTGCCGATCTTGCCGCCGACCTTGCCCAGCACCTTCTTCTTCATGGAGCGGGTCTTCGCGTCGAAAATGGGGAAGTCGACGTAGGCGTTGTGCACATCAATGCTGACCATCTGTCACACCCAATAAGAGACGCGGGAACGGTAATTGCGCATCGCGACCAGCGCGAGGACCCAGCCGACGACGGTGATGCCGAGCACCACATACCAGCTGTTGATGCTGACTTGCTGCCCGATCAGTGGTGCGCGCACGATCTGGATGAAGTGGAACAACGGGTTGCCGTGGACGAACGGCAGGGCCCACGAGGTGGAGGCACGCGCGCCGCCCGCCAGCAGCTGGTCGATCGGCCACACGATCGGCGTGAGATAGAACAGCAGCTGGATGACCGAGCTGATCACCTGCGGGATGTCCCGGTAGCGGGTCGAGATGATGCCCAGCAGCAGGGTGACCCAGCCGGCGTTCAAGGCGAGCATGAAGAAGCCGGGGATCGCGCTCAGTGAGTACCAGCCGATACCGGGGTGGCAGATACCGGAGAAGCCCTCATTGCAGTTGCCGGTGTTCAGTGAATACTCGTGGTTGAGCGAGGTGAAGAAGATCGCGATGACGATCACGTAGACGATCAGGTTGTGCATCAGCATCAGGGTCTGGCGCCAGACCGTGCGCAGCACGTAGACGGAGAGTGGCGCAGGGAGCTGTTTGATCAGCCCCTCGTTGGAGATGAAGGTCTCCATGCCCTCGGACAGGCAGCCGCTGATGAAGCCCCAGATGATGAAGCCCGTGCTGATGTAGGGCAGGAACGTCGACGTCGGCATGCCGAACAACTGTGAGTACAGGAGCCCGAGGCCCAGCGCGATGACACCCTGGCTGATCGTGATCCAGAACGGGCCGATCACCGAGCGGCGATAGCGCTGCTTGATGTCCTGCCAGCCGAGGTGTCCCCACAGCTCTTTGGCGGCGAAACCGGTCTTGATATCGGCGAACGCGCGCGAAAAGGTCTTGCTGTCCGAAATCGGCGGAACCGAGGTCGGCGCAGCACCGTCGGCGGCGTGAACCGTGCTGGTGGCATGCACGGGAACGAGGGTACCGATGGGGCCGATGATGCCTGGGCCGCCCCGTCCCGACCACGGATAGCTACCGTCGGATTCGAACTCGAACGCGGTCCGTGTGCTGGTACTTTCTGCCCTCATGACTGCTGCACTCGGCGACGCGAGCCTGATGGTCAATCTGCTCGCCGCATACGCCGACCGGCCGGAGCCCCGTTCGGTGGCCGTGGTCGGGAATCAGCCGCTGCCGCCGGACCCCCGGCGGGCAAAGGCGATCGACGCGTGCGACCTCGTGATCCGCGTCAACGGCTTCGTCGTCGACGAGCCGGGTGGCCCCGAGACCGTCGGCAGCCGGGTGCACGTCGTCGTGTTCAACCGCGCCGTCCGCGCCACCAAGCACGTCTTCCGTGACTACCGCAAGCGGCTCTACCTGCTGGTCGAGCCGGGGCGGATGCACTGGGAGCCCGAGGACATCCCTGGCTGGTGGCCCGGTGACCTCGGTTACGTGCCGGTGCCGAACCGCGAAGTCGTCCTGCCGCTTTCGGACGCGCTCGGCCTGCCGAGTCGCGAACAGGGCCTGTGGTCGACCACCGGGACACTGGCCGCCTGGATCGCGCGCACGTCGTTCCCGCACGCCAACCTGATCCTGTCCGGGTTCTCGTTCATCGACGACCCGAACCAGACACACTGGGAGCACGCCGCGGGCGATTCCTGCATCGTCGGCCCCGAACACCAGATCGCCGCCGAAGGCAGGCTGCTGGACTCGTGGACGAAGACCGGCGAAACCGAACTCCTGCGCTGAACCACAGCCAGCCCACTCCGAGAAGGAACCACCCATGGCAGTGCAGAAACTCCGTAGCGGCGTGATCGGCCGGATCGCCCGGCTCATCGACTTCCGGATCGACGAGCGGCTCCGCGACCTCAACGGGCGCGTCAACGACCTCGAACACGCCACCGCGGACCACCGCCGCCGGCTCGACGGCGCCGAGAGCGGCCTTGAGCACGCGCGGGGCGACCTGCGCTGGACCCGTGCCGAGCTGGACCGCCTGATCCCGAGCGTCGCGGCCCAGGAGGCTCAGCTGGAGGATCTTCGCGAGTCGCTGTCGCTGCCGGTGCACGCCGACAAGCCCGAACTGGCCGAGGCGCGCAGCCTGATCCAGGAGATCCAGCGCCAGCACGCTCAGATCCGCGTCCGGCTCGCCGGTATCGCCCGGTACGAGGACCGGCTGCGCCGGATCGAAGACACCATCACCGTCCCGGCAGGCGAATGACCGGCCTGCTGGTCGAAGCCGGGGAAGACGATCTCGACCGGATCCGGCGGTGGCGCAACCATCCGTCGGTCCGGCGGGTCAGTTTCACCACGCACGAGATCGGTGTCGAAGAACACCGTGGCTGGTTCGAGGCCGTCCGTGCGGACCCGAGCCGTCGCGTTCTCGTCTACCGGCACGACGGCGTGCCCGCCGGTGTCGTGCTGTTCAGTGACATCGAGGCAGGAAGTGCGGAATGGCACTTCTACCTGGACGTCGAGGGGCTCGGCCGGGAAATCCTCCCCGCTTGGCTGAAGCTGGAGGGCGCCGCCGTCGACTACGGCTTCGACGTACTCGGGCTGAACCTGCTCGGCGGCGCGACGCTCGCGGACAACCGGCAGGTGCTGCAGCTCCACAAGCGATTCGGCTTCACCGAAACACGCAGGTATGTTCGAGAGGTCGACGGTGAGCCGCGCGAGGTCGTCTGGACCGAACTGCGTGCCGCCGACCGCCGGACCAGGAAGAAGAGGTAGTCCCACCCCGATGACCGCCAGCGAGGTGCGCATCGGCGCACATGTCCTCTCGACGGCGCATCCGCCGTTCGTGATCGCCGAAATGTCCGGTAACCACAACGGTGACCTCGGCCGGGCATTGGAGATCGTCGACGCGATCGCCGAAACCGGCGCGCAGGCGGTCAAGCTGCAGACCTACCGGCCGGACACGATCACCATCGACGTGGACACCCCGGACTTCCGGATCGGCGACTCGCATTCGCTGTGGGGCGGCGAAAACCTCTACAAGCTTTACGAGCGCGCCCACACCCCGTGGGAATGGCACGAGCCGCTGTTCGAGCGCGCCCGCGCCCACGGCATCGAGATCTTCTCCAGCCCGTTCGACCCCACCGCGGTCGACCTGCTGGAGTCGCTGGACGCGCCCGCGTACAAGATCGCGTCCTCGGAGATCGTCGACCTGCCGCTGATCGAACTGTGCGCGAAGACCGGCAAGCCGCTGATCATCTCGACCGGGATGGCCAGCGTCGCCGAGATCGACGCGGCGATGCGGACCGCGCGTGAGGCGGGCAACGACCAGATCGTCGTGCTCGGCTGCACCGCCAGTTACCCGGCGTCGCCCGCCGAGAGCAACCTGCGTGGCCTGCCCGTCCTGGCGGGCGTGACCGGGACACTCGTCGGCCTGTCGGACCACACGCCCGGCATCGGCGCCCCGCTGGCCGCCGTCGCGCTCGGCGCCGTCGCCATCGAGAAGCACGTGACGCTGGCCAGGAACGACGGCGGCGTCGACTCGGAGTTCTCCCTGGAGCCCGCCGAACTGGCCGCGTTGGTCACCGAGTCGCACCGTGCCTGGGAGGCGCTGGGCGCGGCGGTGATCGGGCCGCGCGAGAGCGAGAAGGAAGGCCTGCGGTTCAGGCGTTCCCTCTATGTCGTCGAGGACGTGCGCGCAGGGGACACGGTGACGCGGGAGAACGTCCGCTCGATCCGGCCCGCCGGTGGGCTCGCGCCCGCCGAGATCGTGAACGTGCTCGGCCGCACCTTCTCTCGCGATGTTCCGAAGGGCACCGCGCTCACCTGGGGTCTGATCTAGCCGAAGAAGCCGTGGACCTCGTCGATGACGCGGTCCACGTCGGCGTCGGTCAACGCGGGGAACAGCGGCAGCGAGAGCTCCTGGCTGTAGTACAGCTCCGCGTTCGGGCACATCCCGCGCTGGTACCCGAGGTCCTCGAACACCGGGTGCCAGTACGCGGGAATGTAGTTGACCTGCACGCCGATTCCCTTGCCGCGCAAGTGATCGAACAGTGCGCGGCGGCGTCCTTCGAGGACTCGCAGCGGGTACAGATGCCACACCGGGTCCGCGCCTTCACGCACCGCGGGCGTCAGCACTCCGTCCAATGAGGACAGTGCGGTGGTGTACCGAGCATGGATCTCCGCTCGGCGCCTCTTGAACTCGGCGAGCCGCCGGAGCTGACTGCTTCCCAAGGCGCACAACACATCCGGCAGCCGGTAATTGAGGCCGAACTCGTGCACCTCCTGGTGCCACGCCCCCTCGTCCGGATAACGCTGTGCCGCCTTGTCCCGCACCAGGCCATGATTGCGGAAACCCCGGGCACGCGCGAGCAGGTCTTCCGAAGCGGAGACGACAGCGCCGCCTTCGGCCGTGGTGAGGTTCTTGGTGGGGAAGAAGGAGAACGTGGTGAGGTCGGCGAGCGAGCCGACCGGCCTGCCGTGGGAGTTCCCGCCGACGGAATGCGCGGCGTCCTCCAGCAGCAGCGCGCCGTTGTCGCGGGCGATGCGGCCGAGTTCGTCCACTTCCGCCGGGTGGCCGGCGTAGTCCACGGCCGCGACGACCTTGGTCCGCGAGGTCATGGCGGCGGAAACCGCCGCCGGGTCGAGGTTGCCGGTGTCCGCTTCGACATCGGCGAACACGACCTTGCCGCCGAGCAGAGCCGCTGCCGCGGCGGTGGCGACGAAGGTCATCGGCGAGGTGACGACCTCGTCGCCAGAGCCGACCCCGGCGGCCGCGTAAGCGACGTGCAGTGCTGCCGTGCCCGAGGTGACGGCCACGGCGGGCGTGCCGCCGGTGTGCTCCGCGAGGTCATCTTCGAAGCGAGTGACGGCGGGGCCGGTGGTCAGCCAGTCGCCGCGCAACACCTCGGTGACGGCGGCGATGTCCTCGTCCGAAACGGACTGGCGGCCGTAGGGGAGGAAGTCCGTCGACGTGCTCTTCCCCGCGGAGACGGCATCGGACTCACCCATACTGCTCGACCAGGTCGCGCAGCTCGTCCGCGTTGAGCCACAGGTCGTTGGTGTCCGAGCGGTACGCGAAGTTCTCCGGCACGGCTTTGCCGTCCGACGGAGGCTCGTAACCCCAGCCCGCGATATGCGGCTGCACGACGTAGCGGTCGCTCAGCTGCACCGTCCGGCGGGCGTCGTCGGGGGCGATCATCTCTTCGTGCAGCTTCTCGCCGGGGCGGATGCCCACCTCGTGCATCGGCGAACCGGGCGCGATCGCCTGCGCGAGCTCGACCAGCCGCATGCTCGGAATACGCGGCACGTACAGCTCGCCGCCGTTCATCTGGTCGAACGAGTCGACCACGAATTGGACGGCCTGCGGGAGCGTGATCCAGAAGCGGGTCATCTCCTTGTGCGTGATCGGCAGTGACTCGCCCTTGGCCGCGAGCGCGCGGAAGAACGGGATCACGCTGCCGCGCGAACCCATGACGTTGCCGTAGCGGACCACGGAGAACCTGGTCGGATGCGTCGCGGCGTAGTGGTTCGCGCTGATGAACATCCGGTCGGCGCACAGCTTCGTGGCGCCGTACAGGTTGATCGGGCTGGAAGCCTTGTCCGTCGACAGCNGGTCGGCGCACAGCTTCGTGGCGCCGTACAGGTTGATCGGGCTGGAAGCCTTGTCCGTCGACAGCGCGACGACCTTCTTCACGCCCGTGTCGATCGCGGCCTCGATGACGTGCTGCGAGCCGACCACGTTGGTCTGCACGAATTCGAACGGGTTGTACTCACCCGTGTCGACCTGCTTGAGCGCGGCCGCGTGCACCACGTAATCGACGCCGTGCATCGCGCGCTCGAGGCGGCGGCGGTCCCGGATGTCGCCGATGAACCAGCGCAGCCGCGGGTCGTTGTCGAACTGCTGGCGCGCTTCGTACTGCTTGAGCTCGTCGCGGGAGAGCACGACCAGCCGTCGCGGGTTCAGCTCGGCCAGGGCGTAGGTGATGAACGCCTTGCCGAACGAACCGGTCCCGCCGGTGAGCAGGATGCTGGAGCCATCCAGCTCGGACATCGTTGACCTCCGCGTTTCGGTGCTACTGCCGCAGGACATCATGTCACCCATGGATCCAGACCCCGGGGCCCACGTGGTCAACGCCGTCATCCAGGCACGCGCGTCGTCGACCCGGCTACCTGGCAAAGTCCTCCGTCCGCTGGCGGGCCGGAGTGTGCTCGGCTGGGTCATCCGCGCCGCCGCGGCTTCGCCGGGGATCGACAACGTCGTGGTCGCGACCTCGACGGAGGCCGATGACGACGCGGTGGCCGAGGAGGCCGCCCGGCACGGTGCCCTGGTCGCGAGAGGGCCGCTCGACGACGTCCTCGCGCGCTTCGCGGTCGCTGTCGAGTCGTACCCGGCCGATGCGGTGGTGCGGCTTACGGCGGACTGCCCGCTGCTGGACCCGGAGCTGATCGGGCAGCTCGTCACGCTGTGGCGGGCGCGGCCGTCGTTGGACTACCTGAGCACCACCCTCGTGCGAACGCTGCCTCGGGGGTTCGACGCGGAACTCGTGCGCACGGGAGTGCTGGCCGAGCAGGTCGAGACCGCCTGCGGCGCCGATCGGGAGCACGTGACTTCGGGTATCTACTCGCGCCCAGAGACATATTCGTGCTCCGGTGTCGTGGTCAGCCCGCCCGCCGACGACCTGCGCGTGACCTTGGACACCGTCGAGGACTGGGCAGTCATCGACGGTGTCGTGGCGGAGCTGGGAGACCGTGTCGGTGACTGGCGTGAGGTGGTCGCGGTACTGCGCTCACGGCCCGATCTCGCGCGGCTCAACCAGCACGTCGAGCAGAAGAAGGTGGCCAGGTGACGAGGCTCCTGTTGCGAGCCGACGCCTCCGGGACGATCGGCGCCGGCCACGTCTCGCGCATGGTCGCCTATGCCGAACGCGCGGTCGCGCGCGGCTGGGAGGTCGTGTTCTCGGGCCAGGTCGACAACGCCGAATGGCTGGCCGCCCGGTTCGGCGAGTTGTCGGTTCCGGTGGTGCCGTCAGTGCCGTTCGATGGCTTCGACGCGGTGGTCGTCGATCACTACGGCCTCGGCGAGCTGCGTGAAGAGGTCAACGCCGCGGGCGCGCTCCTGGTGTCCATCGAGGACGACGTGTTCGGCAGGCGTGCGGCGGACCTCGTCGTCGATTGCGGGTTCGACCCGGCGCCGAGGCCCGACGATGGTTCCGGGGCGCTGCTCAGAGGCGTGGCTTACGCGCCGATGCGGGACGTCGTCCGGGACGCCAGGGAGAAGCGCCGTGGTCGCGAAGCCGCCGAGCGGGCCCATGTGACCGTGGTGCTCGGCGGCGGGACGGAATGGGCCGGAACGGTCAGCGCGCTCCTGCACGCGTTGCGTGACACGGAATTGCCCTTCGTCGCCGACGTACTCGTGCGCGGTGAACCCGGCGTACCGGAGGCCCTACCGGGGCAGGAATTCCGCGTCCAGCCGCCCGGTCCTGGCCTGCTAGACCTGGTGGTGGAGACCGACGTGGCGGTGAGCGCGGCCGGGGTCACGCTGCTGGAGTTGTGTTGCCTCGGGGTGCCGACCGGTGTCGTGAAGCTGGTCGAGAACCAGGAGACCGGGTACCGGGGAGCGCTTGGTCTCGGGCTGGCGGCCGGGCTGGGGAGTGCGGCGGCGCTGGACGACGACGCCGTGGAGACGCTGCGGACCTTGCTGCTGGACGGGGAGACGCGGAGGCGTTTCTCGGAGACGGCGTCGTCCGTTGTGGACGGTCGTGGGGTGGACCGCGTGCTGGACCGACTCGAGAAAATGGGGTCGACGGAATGAAGCCCACGACGGAGCACGCCGGGAACCGCGCAGCGCCGCAACGACCCCGACCGGTACGAAGACACCATCGACCGTTGGCTCGACCGACTGCGGGCCCAACTGCCGGGAGGCTGAGGACGTGGAGGTGGGCGGGGATTTCCGGGCGAGGCTCCTGGGTTCCACCGGAACATCGCCTGTAGCGGCGGAACCGGCCCGGATCGAGGACCGCTCCTGTCCTCGATCCTCCCTACGGTCGGCCTCATGACCGATGAGATCACGCCGTTCACGATCGCCGTCCCCCAACGCGACCTCGACGACCTCGCCACCCGCCTGGCGAACACGCGCTGGCCGGACGAGATCGACGGCGTCGGCTGGGGGCTCGGGACGCCGCTCGGATATCTCCAGGAGCTCGCCGAGTACTGGCGGCTCCGCTACGACTGGCGCGCCCACGAGGAGCGGCTCAACGGGTTCCCGGGTTTCCTCACGAACATCGACGGCGCGAACGTCCACTTCCTGCACGCGCGGTCTCCGGAGCCGGACGCGATCCCGCTGGTGCTCACGCACGGCTGGCCGGGGTCCATTGTGGAATTCCTCGACGTCGTCGGCCCGCTATCCGACCCGCGCGCGTACGGCGGCGACCCGGGGGACGCGTTCCACGTCGTCGTGCCGTCGCTGCCGGGGTTCGGCTTCTCTGGGCCGACGACCGACGCAGGCTGGGGTACCGGCCGGATCGCCGATGCCTGGGGAGTGCTGATGTCGCGCCTCGGGTATGAGCGGTTCGGGCTCCACGGCGGCGACT
The DNA here is from genome assembly GCF_037997115.1 of Amycolatopsis coloradensis. NCBI lineage: Bacteria > Bacillati > Actinomycetota > Actinomycetes > Pseudonocardiales > Pseudonocardiaceae > Amycolatopsis > Amycolatopsis coloradensis. The sequence goes on along the minus strand of NZ_CP150484.1, from coordinate 1,285,233 downwards.
GGGGCGCGATCGTGTCGCGCGAGGTGGGCGTCCGGTGCCCGGAGCGGGTGATCGGCGCGCATCTGACGATGTTGCCGCACGCGGTACCGGAATCCGAGGCCGATCTCGCGGGGCTCACCGGTGACGAACTGGCGCGGGGAGAGGCCGCGCTGGCGCGCGGGCGGGAGTTCCAGACCGGCGAGCTGGGCTACGCGATGATCCAGGCGACCAAGCCGCAAACGCTTGCCTACGGGCTCACCGACTCACCGGCCGGGCAGCTCGGCTGGCTGGTGGAGAAGTTCAAGTCCTATTCGGACTCGCGGGACGTCCCGGAAGACGCGATCGATCGCGACGATCTGCTCACCAATGTGATGCTCTACTGGCTCACCGGCACGGCGAACTCGTCTTCGCGGATTTACGCCGCGCTGGATCCGGCCTGGGGTCAGGCACCGCCGAAGTCCACAGTGCCCACGGGGGTGGCCGTGTTCCCGAAGGACACCGGTCCGCCGATCCGGCACCTCGCCGAGCGCACCGACAACATCGTGCACTGGTCCACTCCGGGCCGAGGGGGGCACTTCCCCGGGCTGGAGGTGCCGGACCTGCTCATCGACGACCTGCGGACGTTCTTCCGGCCGCTGCGCTGACTCATGGCGCGTGTCAGAGGTACTGGCCCGGCCCGTGCGACTCGCCGCCTGCCCCGTGCCCGCCGAGGGCGCCACCCGCGGACGGCCCGGCCGGGAGCCCGCGCCGCATCTGCTCCAGCTGCACCCGCGCGGCCATCTGCTGCGCGAACAGCGCGGTCTGGATGCCGCTGAACAGCCCTTCCAGCCAGCCGACCAGCTGAGCCTGCGCGATCCGCAGTTCGGCATCGGACGGCGTCGAGTTCTCGGTGAACGGCCGCACCAGCCGCTCCAGCTCGTCCTGCAGCTCCGGCGCCAGCGCCTGCTCCAGTTCGCGGATGGAGGTCTGGTGGATCTCGCGCACGCGCGTGCGGCTGGCGTCGTCCAGCGGCGCGGCGCGGACCTCCTCCAGCAGCTGTTTGATCATCGTGCCGATGCGCATCACCTTGGCGGGTTCTTCGACGAGGTCGCCGAGCGATTCCTCCTGCCCCTCCTCTCCGGAGTCGGAGCCGGGGGAGGCGATGCGTGCGGTGCCGACCGGGGTGCCGTCGGGACCGACGACCACCACATGGTGTGGGGAGTCTCCGCCGCCGTCACCGGGGGTGGTCGATTCGCGGGAAACTGGGTCGGTCATGTGCTCCATCCTGGCCTACGTCGGGCACGAAGCGCAGTGTGGTTTTCGGTGCCGTCTCCGAGCGTAGCGGGAATCGTCGCACCCCGTGGTCAGGCAGCCAACCCCGGGTTAAGCGCCAAACCGCACGTCCGTACGGTGTCCCCATGGCGTTCGACGTCGCTCGTATCCGTGGGTTGTTTCCCGCGCTGGGTGACGGCTGGATTCACTTCGACGGCGCCGCCGGAATGCTCGTACCTGAACAGGTCGCTTCGGCCGTATCCACGGCCATGCGCGCTCCGGTGTCCGGGCCGGGTGGAGCGTTTCCGGCCTCCCAGCGTGCGGAAAGCATTGTCACGGCCGCTCGCCGGGCGGTCGCCGACCTGGTCGGCGCCGATCCGGCCGGGGTCGTGCTCGGCCCCAACGCGCCCGATCTCATCCGCCGTCTCGTCGACGCGATGGCCGACCGCTGGACGATCGGCGACGAGGTCGTCGTCTCCCGGCTCGACGAGGAAGCCAACCTCGCGCCATGGCGCCGCGCGGCGAAACGCGTCGGCGCGGTCGTGCGCTGGGGCGAGATCGACATCGAGACCTGCGAGCTGCCCGCCTGGCAGTACGAGAACCTCGTTTCCGCGCGCACCAAGGCCGTCGCGGTGACGCTGGCCTCAGGTTCGGTCGGCACCCGGCCCGATGTCCCGACGGTGATCGAGTTCGCCAAACGGGTCGGCGCGCTGGTGGTCGTCGACGCGACGTACGCGGCGCCGTTCGTGCCGCTCGATCTCAACGAGCTCGGCGCCGACGTGATGGTGGTTTCGGCGCAGGCCTGGGGCGGGCCGTCAGTGGGGGCGCTGGTCTTCCGCGATCCCGAGCTGCTCGAACGCCTGCCTTCGGTGTCGCTCGATCCGGCCGCGCGCGGTCCGGCCCGGATGGAGCTGGGGCCGCACGCGTACCCGTTGCTGGCCGGTCTGATCGCGTCGATCGACTATCTGGCCGGTTTGGACGACGCCGCAATGGGCTCGCGGCGCGAGAAGCTGGTGACCTCGCTGGGTTCGGCGAAGTCGTACCACGCGGGACTTCTGGCGCAGCTGTCCACGGAACTGCGTTCGCTGCGGCACGTCATGGTCATCGGTGACGCCATGCGCAGGATCCCCGCGCTCGCGTTCGCCGTCGCGGGCAAGAAGGCGCCCGAGGTCGCCGAATACCTGGCGTCCCAGGGACTCTGCGCCTTCGCCGACGACGGCACGAGCGGTGTCTTCGGGTCGCTCGGCGCCGCCGAAGTCGGCGGCGCCGTCCGCATCGGACTCGCGCATTACTCGAATGTCTTCGAGGTCAATCAGCTCGTCCGGGTGCTCGAAGAGATCCGTTAAGACTTAGCCGCAAGCAGAACCTTGCCGAAAACCGTGCCGTCTTCGAGCGCCCGGTGCGCGGCGGCGGCTTCGGCCATCGGGACGACTTGTCCGACGATCGGTTTCACCGAGCCTTGCTCCACCAACGGCCACAGCCGCTCGCGGACGTCGGCGACGATCGCCGCCTTCTGCTCCAGCGGCCGCGACCGCAGGCCCGCGCCGTAGAGGCTCGCGCGTTTGCCCATCACCTTGCCGATGTTGAGCTCGCCCTTGACCCCGCCCTGCATGCCGATGATCACGAGCTTGCCGTCCATGGCCAGCGCGTCGAGGTTGCGGTCGAGGTACTTGGCGCCCATGTTGTCGAGGATGACGTTCGCGCCGCCGGTCTCGGCGCGCAGGACCTCGACGAAGTCCTGCTCCTTGTAGTTGATCGCGATGTCGGCGCCGAGCTGGCGGCAGCTCTCCAGCCGGTCTTCCGAACCCGCCGTCACCGCGACCGTCGCGCCGAGCGCCTTCGCGACCTGGATCGCGTGCGTGCCGATGCCACCCGCGCCGCCGTGGACGAGCAGGACCTCACCCTCGGACAGGCCGGCGTGCATCACCACATTCGCCCAGACAGTGCACGCGACTTCGGGCAGTCCGGCGGCCGCGAGCAATTCGACTTCGGCGGGCAGCGGAAGCAGTTGTCCGGCCGGGACTGCGACCTTTTCGCCATAGCCGCCACCGGCGAGCAAAGCACAAACCTCGTCCCCGATCCGCCATCCTTCGACGCCTTCGCCGATTTCGGCGATCGTGCCCGAACATTCGAGTCCGATGATTTCGCTCGCCCCCGGCGGAGGCGGATAGTTCCCCTGGCGTTGCAGCAGGTCAGCCCGGTTGACGGCGCTCGCGGCGACCTCGATGACGACTTCGCCTTCACCGGCCACGGGATCGGGGACCTCGGTCCATTCGAGAACATCGGGATCGCCAGGCTCACGGATGGTGATCGCGTACATACGAACGACCCTATCCCGGTGTCATAAAGTCCGCCGAACGTCGGTTGACCTGTGGCGCAAACCACACAATGGTGACGCCCATGTCATATTCGCGAAGAAGCATTGTTCCCTCGATCGTGGTGGCGGCCACCGCCGCGCTCACGGTCGGAATGGCTCCCGCTGCGACAGCCGCCACGGGGATCGACGGTCCCGCACTGGCGAAGCAGCTCGTCGACAAGGTCAACGTGAACAACGTCAATCGGCACCTGGTCGCGTTCCAGCGGATCTCGGACGCCACAGGTGGCCGTCGCGCCGCCAGCACCGAGGGCCACAAGAGGTCCGCGGAGTACATCGCCACCAAGCTGGAGCAGGCGGGCTTCGCGGTCACCCGGCAGGAGTTCCCCTTCACCTACGCGGAGACCCTCGCGGAGAACCTGACGGTCGCGGGCGCCGACGTCCCGATCATCATCATGGCCTACAGCCCGTCGACGCCCGCAGGCGGAATCACCGCGCCGCTCGCGGTGGTCCCGGTCGACGCCACCAGTGGCTGCGAAGCGGCCGACTACGCCGGTGGTGTCGCCGGCAAGATCGCCCTGATCCAGCGCGGTGGCTGCTCCTTCGCGCAGAAGCAGGCGACGGCCGCCGAGGCGGGCGCCCTCGGCGCGATCGTCTACAACAACGTCCCGGGCCCGGTCAACGGCACCCTGGGCGACCCGGCCGCGGGCAAGATCCCGACCGGTGGCATCACCCAGGCCGACGGCCAGGCGCTCGCCACCAAGGCCGGCTCCTCGGTCACCCTCGACCTGCGTGCCTTCCAGGAGGAGCGGACCAGCTACAACGTCCTCGCCGAGACCAAGACCGGCCGCACGGACAACGTCGTGATGCTCGGCGCCCACCTCGACAGCGTCACCGAGGGCCCCGGCATCAACGACAACGGCACCGGTTCCGCCGCGCTGCTGGAGACCGCGCTGCAGCTGGGCAGCAAACCCAAGGCCAACAACACCGTCCGCTTCGGCTGGTGGAGCGCCGAGGAGTTCGGGCTCGTCGGCTCGACGCACTACGTCAACTCGCTGACCTTCGAGCAGCAGCTCGACATCGCGCTCTACTACAACTACGACATGATCGGTTCGCCGAACGCAGCGTACTTCGCGTACGACGGTGACAACTCCGACGGTGTCGGCGAGGGCGCGGGCCCGTACGGCTCGGGGCAGCTCGAAAAGACCTTGGTCGACTACCTGCAGCTCGGCAAGGGCGTCCCGGTCGAGGGCACGGACTTCACCGGCCGCTCGGATTACCAGGGCTTCATCCGCGCCGGTATCCCGGCCGGTGGCCTGTTCACCGGCGCCGAAGGCGTGAAGACCGCCGCACAGGCCGCCAAATGGGGCGGTAGCGCCAACGTTCCTTACGACAAGTGCTACCACCAGGCGTGCGACAACCTCGGCAACGTCGACCGCGTCGCGCTCGAGCGCAACTCGGACGCCGTCGCCTGGGCGCTGGGCGTGTACGCGATCAGCACCGAGAACATCAACGGTGTCTCGGGTGCCAAGGCCACGAAGGCGCAGGCACTGCGCGCGGCCGAGCGGTCGCAGCAGCGAAGCCTGACGGCTTCGGTCCACGCTGACGACCACCACGTCGCCGCCTGATCCACAAGATGCCTCGTGAGTGGTAAGGACGGTTCTAACCGTCCTCACCACTCACGAGGCGGTCAGACGCCGGCGACCTGCTGGATCCAGCTGCGGTAACGGGTGATGTTGGTGTAGGCGGTGTTGTTCGACCGGTCGCTGGTCGAGGCGACGCCGACCTGGCGGCCGCCGGAGAACATCGGGCCGCCCGAGTCACCGCCGGCGGTGATGCCGTCGACGCGGTTCGCGCAGACCGCGACCCCGCCGTTGTAGTCACCGCAGTTGACCGAGTTGACCCGGACGGTGGCGACCTTCAGGTAGCGGGACTGGCAGTTGATCTCCGAACCGCACTGGCTGGTCGCGCCCCAGCCGTAGACCTGGACGTTCTGGCCGACCGCGACGTTGCTCGTGGTGCCGAGCGGTGCGTAAGTGGCGTTGACCGAACTCGTCAGCCGGACGATGGCGAGGTCCGCGCCCGAGTGGCGGGTGATGCTCGCCGCCGTGGCCATCGTGCCGCCGCTCTGCTGGTCGAGGCTGCCGATCCGGAACGTGTAGCTGCCACTGCTGGCGACACAGTGCTTCGCGGTGAGGATGTACTGCGGCGCGATGATCGTCGCGCTGCAGTTCTGCTGGCCGTTCACGAACAGCCGGGCCGCCCACGGACCGCTCTGTGCGTACTGACCTCCGATGATCATCGGCTGCACGCCCGAGGGCTCGGCGGCGGTCGCGGCGGGGGCGGTCGAGCCGAGCAACGCCATGAAGGCGGTACCGGCCAGCAGGACAAGAGAGCGCAGTCGCATGTTCCGACTCATTTCTGCGGCGGGTTCCGGCCGCTTCAGTGGGGACGAACGCGCTGATTCTGTGTCGTGCCAAGGGAACCCGGAAACCGACGAAAGTTCGCGTCGGCTACCTATTTATTTCCATGACGGACGGCGGTGATCTTTGAGTACCCGGCGAAGATCATTAGGTAGTCATTCGCCGAGCAGCCGCCACGCGGTGAGGGCGAGCCTCGCCCTGGTCAGCCCGAGCGGATCGGTCAGGTCGACGCCCAGGCTCTTGCCGATCTGGGTCAGCCGTCGCGCGACGCTGCTGTGGTGCAGATGCAGGGAATCGGCGGCCTGGCGCACCGAACCCGTGGCGCAGTAGGCGTCCAGCGTCCGCAGATCCTCGGGATCCGCCGCCAGCTTCGTGATCGCGACGACGTCGGCGTTGGCCCGCGTGTCCTCCTCCGGGATCCGCGCGAGCAGCGCCAGCGCTCCGAGGTCGCCGTAGTGGATCACCGGACGGCGCGCGGTCGTGAAACGCAAGGCCGTCCTGGCGTCCTGCCAGGACCGATGCGGGCAGCCGGTCTCCCCGATCCCCGCCCGGACGTCCTCCGGAAAGCGGTCCGGGTCCACCGCGGTGGCGAGGATGATGCCGACGTCGGTGAGGGAAGCGGCCTTGACCGGGCGGCCGGGGCAGATCAGGTTCCCGATCTTCTCGAGCGGGAGCCCCGACCGGACGGCGACCACCCTGATCGGCGCGTCGGCGGGGAAACCCAGCAGCCGCAGGGCCCGGCTCCTCGCGGCGTCGTCGCCGGCGGCACTGATCACGAGCTCCACCAGCGCCGGATCGGCCATGGTGGTGCGGGCCGGTCCGTACCGTTCGACGACCGTCGCCACGGCGATCGCGAGCCGGTCCAGCACCGCTTCGTCGAGGGCGACGGGCGTTCCCTCCCGTTCCAGCCACACCGTGCCGATCTCCTCGTCGTCGAGGGTGACCGCCTCCGTGATGGACGCGGGCGCGGCGGTCGGCGCGGCTTCGCGGCCGTCGGGTGCCATGCGGATGGTGCGTCCCGTGCTGTGGAGCCGGATGCCCGCGACGCATTCCGCCAGGCCCGCGGTGGCGCGAGCGAGCGCGGGGAGGTCGACCCGCCGCCGCATCAGGGTGTCGTAGAACATCACGACCCGGATCGCTCCTTCGACGTCGGGATCCAGATGCGACAACCGCGCGGCCAGTGCCTCCATGTCCGCGAGCGTACGCGGCGATCGTCGCGCGAAGGGGCGATCACACGCGACGGATGGCGGCCGCCCTCCGGCCCCGGAGCCGGAAGGATCGTGGTCATGGATCCCGAACTCGAAGCCTTCATCGCCCTGTTCCCGCAGGCGAAACTCGACGACCCGGTCGCGGACCGCGAGAGCTTCGCGAAACTCGCCACGTCCGTGCCGCAGCCCGACACGTCGGACCTGGAGGTCGAAGACCGGACGGTGCCCGGTGAACCCGGCGTCCCGATCCGGATCTACCGGCCGCGTGAGGCACAGGGCGCCATCATCTGGCTGCACGGCGGCGGCTGGGTCATGGGCAACCTGGCGACCGAACATCCGTGGGCGGCGCGGCTCGCCGAGACCTCCGGCGCGACAGTGATCTCGGTCGAGTACCGGCTGGCGCCGGAAAACCCGTTCCCGGCCGCGTTCGACGACGTCTACGCCGTGCTGAACTGGACGGCCGAGCACGCGGCCGGACTCGGCGTCGACCCCGACCGGATCGCGGTCGGCGGGCACAGCGCGGGCGGCGGGCTCGCGGCGGCGACGGCACTGCGAGCCCGCGACGAAGACGGCCCGCGGATCTGCTTCCAGCTGCTCAACCAGCCGGGGCTCGACGACCGGCAGGAGTCGTGGTCGGCGCGGAACTTCACCGACACGCCGTGGATGAACCGCGCCAAGATCACCGCCGCATGGGGGCACTACCTGGCCGGAGAGCCCGCGCCTTCGCCGTATGCCGCCCCTTCGCGGGCCACCGATCTCTCCGGGCTGCCGCCCGCGTACGTGGCCTCCGCCGAGTTCTGTCCCAATCGCGACGAGAACATCGAGTACGCGCTCCGTCTGCTGCAGGCGGGGGTTTCGGTCGAGCTGCACCAGTGGGCGGGCACCTTCCACGGGTCGCAGGCCATCCTGTCCGCCGAAGTGTCCCGCCGTCAGATCGACGAACTCGGCGGCGTCCTGCGCCGCGCGCTGGCTTCGTCATGACAGCACCCACAGCGGCTCGGTTGCTGCGCCCGTTCGCCGGGAGTTTCACCGCTGTCGTCGTCTTGCAGATCCTCGGCGCCCTCTCGGGGTTGGCGCCGCTGCTCGCGGTCGTCGAACTGGGCAGGGCGCTGCTGGCGCCCGGCCCGGTCGACCCAAGCCGGGTCTGGACCGCGGTGATCGTGGGCGCGGCCGGGATGTTCGTCCGGCTGGTGTTCACGGCCGCGTCGTCCGGGATCGGGCACCTGCTCGACGGCCGGGTCCAGCTCACGTTCCGCCGCCTGCTGGCCGAACGCCTGGGACGCGTGCCGATCGGCTGGTTCTCGAGCCGCCGCACCGGTGAACTGGCCAAGGTCGTCGGCGAGGACGTCGGCGCCGTGCACCCGTTCATCGCCCACACCCCCGGCGAGCTCGTGTCGGCCTTCGTCGTCCCGCTGGTATCGCTGGCCTACCTGTTCACCATCGACTGGCGGCTCACCTTGATCACGCTGATCCCGGTGGTGCTGGCGGTGGCGCTGGTCCCGCTGATGATGACGCCCTCCCGGCTGCGTGAGCAGGAGGAGTTCGACCGGGGCATGGCGGGGATCTCGGATTCGGTCGTCGAGTTCGTCCAGGGCATCGCCGTGGTCAAGGCGTTCGGCGGCGCGGGCCGCGCCCATCGCAGGTTCCGCACCGCCGCGGACGCCTTCGTCGCCACCTTCACCCGGTGGGTGCACGGTATGGCCGGGCCGGCGGCGGGGATGCAACTGGCGCTGTCGCCGCCGTTCGTCCTGCTGGTGGTCCTGAGCGGCGGCACGCTCCTGATCACCGGCGGCGGCCTCGCCCCGGTCGATCTTCTGCCGTTCCTGGTGCTCGGCCTGGGCTTGACCGCGCCTGTGGCCGCACTCGGCCACGGCTTCGACGAACTCCAGGCCGCCCGTCGCGCCACCGGCCGGATCCGCGAAGTGCTCGCGGTGCCGTCGCTGCCGGAGCCGTCGAAGCCGGTCGCGCCGCGAGGCCATCGGGTGGAGCTGCGCGGCGTCCGCTTCGGCTACGAGGCGGAGCGCGAGGTCCTGCGCGGGATCGATCTGGTGCTCGAACCGGGGACGGTCACCGCGCTCGTCGGGCCGTCGGGCGGCGGGAAGTCCACTTTGGTCACTCTGCTGCCGCGGTTCTTCGACCCGGCGGACGGTTCCGTGCTGCTGGGCGGCGTCGATCTGCGCGAGATCGGCAGCCGGGAGCTGTACCGCAAGGTCTCCTTCGTGTTCCAGGACGTCCGCCTGCTGCGCGCGTCGGTCGCGGACAACATCGCGCTCGCCGTGCCGCACGCCGAGCTCGACGACATCGTGCGCGCCGCCCGGCTCGCGCAGATCCACGACCGCGTTCTCGAACTACCGCACGGCTACGAAACGGTGCTGCACGAGGAAACCGGGCTGTCGGGCGGCGAAGCTCAGCGGATCTCGCTGGCTCGTGCGCTGCTCGCCGACACTCCCGTCCTGGTGCTCGACGAGGCCACCGCGTTCGCCGACCCGCGGACCGAACTGGCCGTGCGCCGGGCACTGACGGCGGGGCGCGCCGACCGGACGGTCCTGGTCATCGCCCATCGGCTGGAGACGGTCGTCGACGCCGACACGGTCGTACTGCTGGAGAACGGCACCATCACCGAACGCGGGAAACCCGCGGAGCTGCTGGCGCGGAACGGGAGGTTCGCCGCCTTCTGGCGTTCCCACCGCTCCGCCGAACCACTGGGGGAACCTCGATGATCCGGATGTTGCTGAGCGTCCTCGGACCCGACCACGCCCCACCGGTGCGGCGCACCGTGGCGCTGATGACGGCGACCGCGATCGTCGAGGGCCTGTCGTACGCGCTGCTGGTCCCCCTGCTGCGGGCCCTACTCGGGAGCACTCCGGGCGACGCCGTCCCGTGGCTGATCGCGTTCGGCGCGGCCTTCTCGGTGTTCGCGATCCTGCGCTACCGCGCCGATCTTTCCGGATTCCGCGCCGGGACGACGTTGCTGCGCGGGATGTACCACCGGCTCGGCGACCATCTCGCCCGGCTGCCGATGGGCTGGTACAGCGGGAAACGGGTCGGTGAGGTGTCGTCGCTGGCCGGACCCGGTGTGCTGCAGGCGATGGGCGTGATCGCGCATCTGCTGGCGCCGTTCATCGCCGCGTGCGTCACCCCGCTGACGATCGTGTTCGTGATCCTCGTCTTCGACTGGCGGCTGGGACTGGCCGCGCTGCTGGCGGCCCCGGTCGTCGTGGCCATCCAGGTCTGGACGGGCCGGTCGATGGCCGCCGCCGACGAAGAGGCCGCGGAACGCGGGAACGAGGCCACCGGGCGCGTCATCGAGTATCTGCAGGCGCAGCCCGTACTACGCGCGGGCGGGCGGGCCGCGGAGCGATTCCGGTTGCTCGACGACTCGCTGCGGGACCTTCAGCGGGCGAACCGCCGGTCCACGCTGTCGGCGCTGCCCGGTGTCGTGGGGCTGACCTTCACGGTGCAGGCGATGTTCACCGGCCTGCTGGTGCTGGGCGCGTTCCTCGCGCTCGGTGGAGGCATCGGGGCGCCCGAAGTGCTGTCGATCCTCGTCCTGGCCGCGCGCTGCGCGGATCCGCTGCTCTCGCTGACCGACATCGGCGGCAAGCTCCGCGGCGCGCGTTCGGTACTGACGAGGCTCGACGCGCTGCTGCGGACCGAACCGCTGCCGGAACCGCCGGACCCCGTCCGGCCGGAGCGGCACGATCTCGAATTCGAGTCCGTCGTCTTCGCCCGCGGCGGCCGCACGGTGCTCGACGGCCTCTCGCTGACCGTCCACGAAGGACAGAAGCTCGCCGTCGCCGGACCTTCGGGTGCCGGGAAGAGCACGGTGCTGCAACTGCTCGCCCGGTTCCACGACGTGGATTCGGGAGCGGTGCGCGTCGGCGGGGTCGACGTCCGCGCGATGAGCACCGAGGATCTGATGGCACGGATCGCGATCGTCTTCCAGGACGTCCACCTCTTCGACGGCACCATCGAGGAGAACATCCGGCTCGGCCGTCCCGACGCCGACGACGCCGAGGTGCGCGCCGCCGCGACGGCGGCCCGGCTGGACGAGGTGATCGAACGGTTGCCCGGCGGCTGGTCCGCGAACGTCGGCGAAGGCGGGGCGCTGCTGTCCGGCGGGGAACGCCAGCGGGTCTCGATCGCGCGTGCCCTGCTGAAGGACGCGCCGATCGTGGTGCTCGACGAGGTGACGTCGGCACTGGATCCGGTCAACGAAACGGCCGTCCACGAAGGGATCGAGCGCCTCATGGCAGGCCGGACCGTAGTGATGGTGGCGCATCGGTTGCGGACCGTCGAACGTGCCGATCACGTGGTCTTCCTGGACGACGGCCGGATCGTGGAGGAGGGAAGCCACGACGAGCTGGCCCGGCTCGGTGGCCGGTACGCCGGGTTCCTCGAACTGCAAATCGCTTGACGCCAAGCGGGAACGGCAATGCACTGTGCCGATGAAGATCCGTTCCACGACCGCCGAGGACCGCGACGTCTTCGTCGACACGATGTTCACCGCGTTCGCGCGTTTCCCGGACACCGCGGGCGAGACCTGGTCCGCGCTCGAACTGGACCGCGGCCTGCTCGCGGTGACGGAGGACGGGCGGCCCGTCGGCACGGCCGCCGCGTATTCCTTCGAGCTCACCCTGCCCGGTGAGGTCGTCGTCCCGGCCGCCGGGGTGACCGCCGTCGGTGTCCTGCCCTCGCACCGGCGGCGAGGTGTGCTCAGCGCGATGATGCGGCATCAGCTCGCCGAGTTCCGGGAGCGGGGCGAGTTCCTCTCCGTCCTGCTGGCGTCGGAGGCGCTGATCTACCGGCGGTTCGGCTACGGCCCGGCGACCTACACCCGGCGTCTGACGGTGCAGCGCCATCGGGCCGCCTTCGCGGGCGGGACGGCCGGTGGCTCGATCGAGGTGCTGCGCCGGGCCGAGTGCGGCGGGCTCCTGGAGGAGGTCTACGACCGCTATCGCCGTGCCCGGCCCGGCGCGCTGTCGCGGCCGCACCGCTGGTGGTCCTTGGGCGCCGGGCAGCCGCCGATCTCCCGGGCATCGCGCCACATCGCCGTCCACCGAGACGCCGACGGCGTTCCGGACGGGTACGCCTCGTACTCGCTCACCGAACCGAGCACCTTGACCGTCGACGAGACCATCGCCGTCGACGACGAGGTGTCCACGGCGCTGGCCCGGTTCGTGCTCGACCACGACCTGATGACCGAGGTCGTGTTCGAGCACTGCCCGCCCGACCATCCGCTGCGGTGGCAGCTCGAGGACTTCCGTGCCGGCGAAGTCGGCGGCGACACGGACTGGCTCTGGGTGCGGCCGCTGGACGTGCCCCGCGCGCTCACCGCACGCGGCTGGTCCACCGACGGCGAGATCGTCCTCGACGTCGACGACCCGGCGCTCGGCGAGCACGGCCGGTACCTGCTCACCGTCCGGGGCGGTGAGGCGGACTGCGTGCCGACCGACAGCGAACCCGACCTCTCCTTGGACGTGAGCGACCTGGGCTCGATCTATCTCGGCGGCACCACCCCGAGCCTGCTCGTGCGGGCCGGACGCGTCCGAGCCCATCACCCGGGTGCGGCCGCGCTCGCCGACGCTCTCTTCCGTACCGAGCGTTCGCCGCACTGCCTGCACTGGTTCTGATCAGGTCCGGCGGGTGCCGACCGTGAACAGCAGCGACGCCGCGGTCAGCACCACGCCGAACCACACCACGCTGGTGATCCCGGCGTGGTCCGCGAGCAGCCCCGCGAACAACGCGCCCAGCGCGATGGAAGTGTTGTACGCCAAGGTGTTGAGCGACATGGCGGCCTCGAACGTGTCGGGTGCGGACCGCTGCGTCATGGTGAGCTGGCTCAGCTGCACCACGCCGTAGGACAGTCCCCAGAGCACGAGCGCGATCATCGCCCCAGCCTGCCCGTGACCGGTCGCGAGCAGCAGCAACAGTGACGCCACGAGCCCGGCCGCTCCGACCGCGAAGCTGACGAGCACGTTCTTCGCCACGAAATACCCGGCGACGAAGTTCCCCGCGGCTCCCCCGGCACCGAAGACGATCAGGCACACCGTGACGAAGGCGGGCGACGCCGACGAAGTGCCTTCCAGGAAGGGCCGGATGAAGGTGTAGACACCGAAGTGCCCGAGCACGAACAGGACCACCGTGATCAGGACCGATCGCAGGCGCGCGTTCACCCGCGGCAGGCCGAAGACCTCACGGACCGGGACCGCGTTCGCCGACGGCAGGGACGGGACCAGGACGAGCACGGCGAGGAAGACCAGGACGCTGAGCCCGCTCCAGATCAGGAACGTGGCCTGCCAGCCGACGAGGCGCTCCAGGACGGTGCCCAGCGGCATCCCCAGCACGGTGGCGACGGAGATACCGGACATCACGACCGCCGCCGCCCGGTTCGCGTGGCGGCCGGGGACGATCCGCATCGCCATCCCCACGCCGATGGCCCAGAACGCGCCGTTGGCGAAGCCCATGACGAGCCGGGTCGCCAGTACCAGCGGATAGCCGGGCGCGAGGGCGGTGATCAGGTTGCCCGCGGTCAGGATCGCGAGCAACGCGGAGAGCAGGACGCGCCGGTTGATCCGCCGCGTCCACGCGACCACGAACGGCACGCCGAGCCCGGCCGAGACGCCGTAGAGCGTGACCATCAGGCCGGCGGCGCCCACCGAGATGTCCAGGCTGGAACTCACCGGGGTGAGCAGGCCGACGGGCATCAGTTCGGTGGTGAGGAAGACGAACAGGCTGGCGGTGATGGCGGCGACCCCGGCCCAGCCCTTCCGGGTCGAGTGCGCGTTTTCGGTTCGGGTGACCATTTCTTCTCTCTCGATTCACGAGCATGACGAAGAAACCCCTGCGGGCACGGCGATTCCGCCCCTGGGGTGCTTCGCTCCAGAAGGATCGACGGCGCGCGGGACGATCCCGCGAACCTCTTAGCGCTAAGCTATTTGATGCTTAGCGCTAAGTCAAACGAGCACCCGAGAAGGTTCGCGCGTCAGTCGTCGAGGGCGACGTCTCCCAGTGACCGCAACAGGTTTCGCAGCAAGGCGGCCAGCTCGTCCCGTTCCTCGGCGCTGATCGCGCTCAGGAGCCGGTGCTCGGTGTCCACGTGATCGGGCAGGGCACGGTCGATGAGCTCGCGACCTTCCTCCGTGAGGTCGACCAGCACGCGGCGGCCGTTCGTCTCGTCGGGCGCGCGGACCACCAGTCCGCGTTGTTCGAGCCGGTCGAGCCGCTGGGTGACCGCGCCGGAGGTGATCATCGCCGAACGCATCAGGTCGGCGGGGGTCAGCGTGCCCGCCCGGCGCAGGGTCGCCAGGACGTCGAACGACGACCGGTCGAGGTCGTGGCGGGCGAACGTCTTGCGCAGTTCGCCCTCCAGGACCCGGGTCAGCCTGGTCAGCCGCCCGATGACCCCCATCGGGGAGACGTCCAGGTCGGGACGGGCTTCGGCCCACTGGCGAAGAATGTGATCAACGTGATCCGGCACGACCGGAGATTACCCCGGTCCCAGAGCGCGGACGTTCGTTGACACCCCGTAGTGCCACTGCTCTACTCGGACGCATGCTCTGTACGGCCTGAATCAGTGTCCGCCCAATTCGGTGAAAACCCGGGATTTCCGGGCACTCCGTCCTGCCCGGAAATCCCGTTCACCCTCGCACAGAACGGAATTCGCCCATGACCACGACCGAGAACCGGATCCGATCAGCCAGTGAATGGCTGGCGGCCGCGAAAGACGTCGCCGCCGAACTCGCGGTGGACGCCGCCGAGCGGGACCGCAGGAACGAGACGCCCTACGCGGAAATACGACTACTCAAGGATTCCGGCCTGGTGACCCTGCTCGGCCCGGTCGAACACGGTGGTGGCGGCCAGAGCTGGGAGACCGCCTACCACGTGATCCGCGAGGTCGCGCGCGGCGACGGCTCGATCGGCCAGCTGCTCGGCTACCACTACCTCTGGGCATGGGCCGCCCGGCTGGTGGCGACCGACGAGCAGATCGCCGCGGTCGAAGAACTGTACACGCGGAACAACTTCGTCTTCGGTGGCGCGGTCAATCCCCGTGACTCCGATCTGAAGATCACCGAAGACGGCGACGAGATCGTCTACAACGGACACAAGTCGTTCTCCACCGGCAGCAAGGTCTCCGACCTGACCGTGCTCGAAGGCGTTCTCGAAGGCACCGAGGACCATGTCTTCGCCATCGTTCCGTCCGAACAGGACGGTATCGTCTTCCACGACGACTGGGACAACATCGGCCAGCGGCTCACCGAATCGGGCAGCGTGACCATCTCCGGCGTGCGCGTCCCGTGGGCGAGCGCGGCAGGCTACGTCGACAAGAAGTTTCGTCCCTTGACCTACAACACGCTCAACGTCCCGGCGATCCAGCTGGTGTTCACCAACTTCTACCTGGGCATCGCGCAAGGGGCACTGGAAACCGCGCTGGCGTACACGCGCGAACACACCCGCGCGTGGCCGTACGGCGGCGACAACAAGACCTCCGCCGGCGAGGAGTGGTACATCCTCGACGGCTACGGCGATCTCCAGTCGAAGCTGTGGGCGGCCGAGGCACTGGCGGACAAGGCCGGAACCGCGATTTCCGCCGTGCTGCACGCACCGCGCGAAGACCTGACACCCGGGGCCCGCGGCGAGGTCGCGGTCCTCATCTCGGCCGCCAAATAGCGCGCGATCGAAACCGGCCTCGAAATCGGCACGAAGATCTTCGAGCTGACCGGCGCGCGGGCGAGCGCCACGAAATACGGCCTGGACCGCTTCTGGCGGAACCTGCGCACGCACTCGCTGCACGATCCGGTGGCCTACAAGCGCCGCGAAGTCGGCGCGTACGCGCTGCTGAACGAACTCCCGGAACCCACCTGGTACACCTGAGCCCCGGGCGGCCGGCTAACGCGCGACGGCGTAGGTGAGCAGCAGCGCGCCCGAAGCGAACCGTCGGTCGTCGACGAGCGTGAGCGCCGTCTTGGCGTACTCGCCATCGAACAGCCGCGTCCCGCCGCCGAGGAGCACCGGGTTCATCACGAGCCGCACTTCGTCGAACAGCCCGAGCCCGGCGGCGGACGTCGCGGCCCCTCCCCCGGCGAAGAGCGCGATGTCACCTTCGAGACCGGCGAGCGCCGAGGCGTCTTCGATCGCGTGGGAGTTGTGCCAGTTCGTGGCTCGGAGCGTGCGCGAGAGGACATACTTCGGCAGTTCGTGCATCCGGCGCCGCTGCGTGGCCGAGACCTCGTCCCCGGCGGCCGGCCAATAGCCGGCGAGTTCCTCATAGGCCTTGCGACCGAAGGCCATGCCGTCGATCGACTCCAGCAGCTCGTCGATATGCCCCTGGAACTCGTCGTCGGCGAACCGCCAGTCGATGTCGCCCGCGGCGTCGGCGATGTACCCGTCGAGCGAAACGTTGATGTGCAGGAAGAGCCGCCCCATGTGAACTCCTCGGTTGACTTCTTGAACGCATGAACAAGAAGTCGTACGATGACGCCATGCCACGCACGGGACGGCCGCGCTCCTTCGACGAAGACCAGGTGATCGGGGGTGCGCTCGACGTCTTCTGGCGGAGGGGTTACGCGGCCACGTCGATGCGCGATCTGAAGGAGGACCTCGGCATCCTGCCGGGAAGCCTGTACGCCGCGTATGGCGACAAGCACGCCCTCTTCCTGCGAGCGCTGGAACGCTACGCGGGCGGCGCCGCGAACCAGGCGGACACTCTCGCCGAAGGACCGGTCCTCGCGCATCTGCGTGAGCTTCTGCTCAGCGTCCTCGAAGCGGCACGGGAAACCCCGGGACGCGGATGCCTGCTGGGCAACACCGCCGCCGAACTGCTACCCGCCGACGAAGCCGCCGGAAAGATCGTCCACAGTGGATTCGACGCACTGGAAACCGGTATCAAGCAAGGACTCGAAGCCGCCCAGCGGTCCGGCGAGGTCCGCGCGGACATCAACTGCGGGGCGCAGGCACGGCTCCTGCTCGTCGTCATGCAGGGCCTGCACGTGGTGGCCAGGGCGGAGGCCGATCCGCGCCGGCTCACCGACGCGGTCGACGCCGCTTTGGCGCCCTTGACCGCGAAGTGACCCCTGGGCACACCGTCGCCGGTGTGCCCAGGAGCCGGATCACTCCTCGAAGCCTTCGTCGCCGCCGTCGAAAGCGTCCTCCATGACCTCGCCGAGGATCATGCCGCCGACCACGCCTGCCGCGGCACCGGCGACCACGCCGCCCATCCCCGGTCCACGCCTGCCGTGGTGCCCGTGGTGGTCGTAGTCGTGGCCGTAGTGCTCCTGGTGCCCGCCGAACATGGCGTGCCCGCCGCCGGACTCGGCGACCTTGGCCAGCCAGCCGTCGATGGCCGCCGCCCAATCGGTGCGCAGGGCCTCCTCGTGCGAAACGTGGAAGCGGCCGAAGGAGTCGCCGCCGGAGCGGAACATGCCACCGCGCCGATCGGCCTCCAGCACCACCACGAGGTCGTCCGGGCCGGCGACGAAGGTCAGCTCCACCTGGCTGACGCGGCCCGCGTAGCGCGACGGCGGGAAGAACTCGATCTCCTGGAAGAACCCGAGCTCCTGCCGGACGCCGTGCAGCCGCCCGGCTTCGACGTCGGCGCTGCGGAACGAGAAGCCCAGCTCGCCGAACGCCTCCAGCACCCGATCCTGCGATTCCAGCGGCCCGACCAGCACCGGGTCGAGGTCGCCCTTGTCCGGCGCTCCGGCGATGACCAGTTCGGTCCGCACACCGACGACCATGCCCGGCAGTTCACGTCCGCCGACCGCGCTGATCGGTGTCTCCCACGGCAGGGCGATCTGGAACGGCACCGTGGTCAGCTGCCCCGCCGTCACCTTCACCTTGCGGCCCGCGCTGACCCGCAGGAACTCCGCGGTCCCGGCGCGCTCGTGATCGCCACGCTCGACCTCGACCCGGGTGACCAGCGAAAGCAGGATCTCCTCGATCTGGGCGTCGCTCGAACCGCCCTGGATGCGGACCTGGCCGGTGATCACCTCGCCGGGAACGGCGTGCGGTGAGTCGAGCACGGTGTCGACGGACGGACCGCCGACCCCGAAGGCGCTGAGCATCCGTTTGAACATCAGGGATTTCCTCCGCTGGGTACTGGAACAAAGGGGGTACCGGAACACTTCGACTACTACCGAGATCCGTCGCGGCACGCCAGGGAAACCGGGTTAAAAACCCCTAAACGGGCGCGACGTCACTACCTTCTCAGATCGGCCTGGCGGACGTCGTGCAGGTGGATGACGACGTCGTAGGACCGCCCGAGCGAGATGGCCGCGGGGTCGACGGGGAACAGCGTGCCGATGGTGCGGGTGGGCCGGGCGGTGTCCAGCCAGGCGCGGGCGGCGGGCGGCGCGGTGCGGAGGTCCAGGTAGAAGTCCTCGAACCGGACCTGGTCGAGGGTGTCCTCGTTCGTCCCGGACGGCGCTGCCGGGACGGAGAACCGCTTCCACTCCCCGCCCACCGCGGTGTCCTTGGACAAGAAGGAACCCTCGTCGAAGCTGAACCCGATCGGCAGGTAGCCGCGGCCCAACGTCTCGCGCAGGAAGGCGCCTTGGGTCTTCGGGTAGACCGCCGGCATGTCGGGGATGTACGCGACGTGGGCGTTGTGCGCGGAGAGCAGGATCTTGTGCCCGGTCCGCCGCTGCCACCAGGCGACGTTCTGCGCCATCGCCTGGTCGCGCAGGATCTGTGCCGCGGGCAGGCCCTTCGGATCCGCGAGGTCGACGGCGAGGAAGCGGGCGGTCTGCGCGACGAACCGGGCGTGCTGCTCGGTCCAGCCGTAGGCGTCCGCGCCGGTCAGGCCCTTGACCAACTCGAAGGCCTGCTCCGCCTGCGTGGCGAGCCGCTGTCGCTCGTCGACGGGTTTGCGCAAGTAAGCGAACGCGTCGTCGATCGGGCGTAGCCCGGTGTACAGCTCGTTGAGCCGGGGCAGCGCCTCCGGGTGATGGCGGCCGATGTAGTCGGTGATCCGCGCGAAGAACCCGTCGTTCACCGATGGCGCGCCGAGGTCGTCACCGACGAAGTGCACCGTGCGGCCGGGGTGCGCGCGGTTGTGATCGCGCATCCACCGGATCAGGCTGACGAACTCCTCGCGGTCCCACGGGGAACCGGCCAGCGTCCGCTTGGCGATCTCCCGGGCGTCACCCTTCCCGCCCTGGACGTACTCGTCGATCTCCAGGCCCGCGGACCAGCTCAGCTCCAGCGCGAAAGCCCGGAAGCCCTTCTCCTCGACGAGATAGCGGAACACCCGCTCCTTCATGGTGAAGAACTCGTGAGAGCCGTGGGTCGCCTCGCCGAGGCCGACCACCTTCGCGCCGCCGATCATCCCGCCCAGCGCCCGTAGATCGGCGGTGCTCCGGCCGGGCTCGGTCGAGCGCAACGGATGTGCCGCCCGGTCCAGCGACCGCACCGGATCCCGCCAGGCGGAGGTCGTCTCCGCCGCGAGAGCCGGACTCGTCGCGGGAGCGAGCACCGCCCCCGTCACCACCACCGCCGCGGCCACCAATCCGCGTCTCCCCCACCGTTTCCGGCGCTGTGTCATTACCGTCCACCCCTTCGCTCCGATGTCGAAGACGATCATCGTCCGCGGACCGGGAGCGGCGCACTGAAGCAAAGCTCCTACTTGGGGTGAGGAAAACCCCACCCCATGAGGAAGCGGGTGAACCCCGCCGCCGGGTGTGGGACCCGGCGGCGGGAGTCCACCCGCGTTTATCTCCCTCCGCAGCGGCTGTCCGTCACTCCGCGCGCCACAACGCGGGTGTGGACGGCGGCTCCCAGCCGGGCTGGGCGGTGTGCGCCTGCAAGCACACGTAACCGCGACCGCTGTAGGTGACCCGGGCGCCCGCGGAATAGCCGGTTCCCGCCGCCCAGGTCGTCCCGCCGGGCGGGTTGGAGGTCGAAGTCGACGTCGTCGGCGTCGTACTGGTCGGCCGCGAGGTCGACGTCGGCGTCTGCGGCACGTTCAGCACGAAGTCGAACGCGGCCTGCTTGCCGGTAGGCTGATCGCGGACGGTCATCAGCAGCCGCGGGTCGAAGATCGAGTCGGTGTTGTTGCGCGGCTCGTTGGGGAAGTACAGCTGCGTGGTCAGCACCGGCCTGCCGGGCGCCTGGACCTTGACGTGGATGTGCCGCGTACGGCCGGGGTACAGGCCGGGCACGATGGTGCTCAGCGAGAACGCGCCCTGGTCGTTGGTGAACTGGTGACCGCGGAAGGTGTACCCCACGTTGTCGTAGGCGCCGTTGACGTCCGCCTGCCAGAAGTCCAGCAGCACCCGCGAGATCGGAAGACATCCGAGGCCGAAGACGTAGCCGGACACGGTGAGCCTCGTGCCCTGCGTGTTCGGCGTGACGAGCGACGTCCGCTGCGGCGAATTCGGCTTGAAGTAGGGACCTTCGGTCTGCGGCGGGGTCGGGTCGTCACCGTCGTCACAGGCGGGGGTCAGCTCGGGTGCCTGGCCGTTCGCGACGGTGGTGCGCGCGAGGGCGGGGCCTCCGATCAACGCGACCGGAGCCGCCACACCCGCCGCGATCGCGGCCTTCAGCACGGTCTTCCGGCTGAGTTTGCTTTCTTCGTCCATACCTGCTCCTCGTGGGGGCTTCGGGAATCACCCTCGACGGTATGGAGAAGATCAGCTGCGGACGATGGACTGGGGTGGTCAGTCGTGGTGAATCTCCGGGGGCGCGTCACCGGTCCTGCGGTAATCGCCGGGGCTCAACCCCGTTTCCCGCCGGAAGAACCGGCAGAAATAGGCGGGATCCGCGAATCCGACCCGGCTGGCAACCTGACGCACGGTCAGATCCGTACCGCGCAGGAATCGTTTCGCCTCCCTTGTCCGCGCCTCACGCATCAGTTGTGCCGCCGTCCGGCCGGTCGCCGTTTTCACCGCGTCGGTGAGATATCCCGGGGTGACCCCGATCCGCTCCGCGAGCGCGCCGACCGACCAGAGCCCCAGATCGGGCCTGCCGAGCAGCCGGGCGAATTCGGTGCCCACCGCCTGCGCCCTGGCAGGCGGGCGCGGGTCCGCCAATCCTGGAAGGCGTCCCGCCCGCACGATCAGCACGTGCATCAGGGCCCGGAGCACCGAATCGGTACCCTGACCACCACAACGGAATTCCTCGTCCAGTTCGGCGACCATCCGGGCCGTCTCCTCGGCCGCGCGTTCGTCGAGCCGCCACGGCTGCTGACTGAGCCTTCGCAGGGTTTCGCGATCCGACGGATGTTCGAGCAGGAAATCGTCGGTGAACAACACGACGAATCCGCTGAGATCGCGGGCATCCCAATGGTGTACCTGCCCCGGTGTTATGACCGCGAGCTGCGGCGGCCCCAATTCCCAGCGGGTGAAATCGATGACGTGGTCGCCGGTACCGCCGGTGACATGGACGATTTCGTAGAATGTGTGCCGATGCGGGAACGCAGCCCGCGACATCGGCCCGATCGTGTCGAATGTGCCGACCGTGAACGGCAGAGCGTCCGGCGCGCGGACCTCCAGCCGATGCAGTGGCAATTCCCCCGCCTTCGGTTCGAGGCAAGGCGTCCTCGGCAACACCGTCGTTCCGCGCATGGACCGGTCCCTTTCACCACACTGGGAAGGAAAAGTCTAGACCAATGACGGAGCGCTGACTGCCGACGGAAGTCGCTTGTCGCCGTCGGGGTACAGTCAGGATCATCGACGCACGTCCGAAGGGTCACCACGCGATGTCTCCCACCAAGTCGCGCGGTCGGACCTGGTGGCCGGTCGGCGCGTTCGCCGCGCTGGTGCTGGCGTGCGCCGTGGCCTGGGCGACGACGGGCGCTTCCCACAGCGACCTCGAGATCTACCGCTTCGGCGTCGACACCCTGTGGACCGGCGGCGACCTCTACGGCGCGTTGCCGCTTTCCGACGCGGGCATCCCCCTGCTGTTCATCTATCCGCCGTTCGCCGCACTGGTGCTCACCCCGCTGGCCCTGGTGCCATGGAACGGCGCGGTGCTGCTGCTGTTCGCGCTCAGCCTGGCCGCGCTGGGAATCACCTTCTACGGGATCGCCCGCACGCTGTGGCCGTCCGGGGACCGGCGGAAGGCGCTGCTCGTCGCGTCGCTGGCGATCACGCCGGCGCTCTTCCTCGAACCGGTCCGCCAGACGCTCGGCTTCGGCCAGATCAACCTGGTGCTGATGGGTCTCGTCGCGGCCGACTGCCTGCTGGCCCGGGGCCGCTACCGGGGCATCGGCGTCGGTCTCGCGGCCGCGATCAAGCTGACGCCCATGGCGTTCCTGTTGTTCTTCTTGGTACGCAAGGACTTCCGCGGCGCGCTGACCGCGTCGGGCACGTTCGTGGCCGCCTCCGCCGTCGCGTTCGCGGTTGCCCCGGAGGCTTCCGCGCGCTATTGGCTCGGCGGCCTCGCCGGGGCGTCCGGCATCAGCGGCACCTCGTTCCACACCAACCAGACCCTGCAGGCCGTGCTGGCGCGATTCGGTGTCGAGAGCGCCGCGAAACCGCTGTGGATCATCCTCACCGGGGTCCTGCTTATTCTGGTGACCCTGACCATGTACCGCTCGGCGGTGGTGCCGGCCCTGCTGCTGAACGCGACGTTCGCCCTGCTCATCTCGCCGACGTCGTGGTCACACCACTGGGTGTGGGTCGCTCCGGCACTGTTCACCACTGCCGCCTACGTGGCGCTCAGGCGCCGGGCGGTGGTTTGGCTCGTCGTCACCGGGGTCGTCGCCACGGTCTTCGTGGCGGCACCGTTCCGGTACTTTCCCGCCTTCGACCGGCCGGGCCAGACGTGGACGACCGCCCAGCAGTGGCTGGGAAACTGCTACGTCGTCGCGGGTCTGGTCTTCCTCGTCGTCGCGGGTGTCCTCGCGCTGCGGAAAGGACCTCGATGCTCGACCTGAGCGGCACCACGACCCTCGTCACCGGGGCCAGCGGTGGCATCGGCCACGGCATCGCCCTGCGCTTCGCCGAAGCGGGCAGCGCCGTCGCCGTGCACTACCACCGCGACGAAGCCTCCGCGCTCGCCGTCGTCGGGCGGATTCAGAAAGCGGGCGGCACCGCCAAGGCGTTCTCCGCCAACCTCACCGACGACGGAGAATGCCGACGTCTCGTGGCCGCCGCCGCGGCATGGACCGGACGCCTGGACACGTTGGTCAACAACGCCGGCATGCAGCCGATAGAGCCCTTGCCGGGAATGTCGGCGGAGAGCTGGCGCGCCGTCCTCGACGCGGACCTCACCAGCGCGTTCTCGTGCACGCAGGCCGCCGCCGAGGTGATGGACGGCGGCAGCGTCATCCATATCGCGTCGATCGAAGCGACCCATCCCGCGCCGGGACACGCGCACTACAGCAGCGCGAAGGCCGCCCTGGTCATGCACGCCCGCGCCGCCGCGCTGGAATACGGGCCGCGAGGCCTGCGCGTCAACGCCGTCTCCCCCGGCCTGATCGACCGGCCAGACCTCGGCGACGACTGGCCGGACGGCGTCCGCCGCTGGAAACAGGCCGCACCCCTCGGCAGGCTCGGCACCCCCGGCGACGTCGCGAACGCTTGCCTGTTCCTCGCCTCGCCGCTCTCGGCGTGGATCACCGGGCACAACCTGACCGTGGACGGAGGCGTCTCCGCGCATCCCACGTGGTGATCACGGATTCGGGTTCTGGGACGGGTTATTCGTCGCAGCGCTACCGGCTGGCGCTTCTACCTTTTGGCTTGTGCGGCAACACGACATAGCCATCATCATTTATTGGAGCAGGTTAATCTTCATGCATTGATGAGGCATGATTAGTCTGAATATGCGATGGTACAGGTGTTCTATTCGGAGTAATGTCGGTGTCGTGGCCAGCAACGATGCAGCTCCGGGAACGTCCACCGAGTGGTGGCGCGTCGATACCGCGACNGTCGTGGCCAGCAACGATGCAGCTCCGGGAACGTCCACCGAGTGGTGGCGCGTCGACACCGCGACGCTGCATGCCCGCAAGCAGGAACTGGAGGTTGTGAAGCGGCGGGCGGATGCGGAGCAGAACGCGATCCTGGCGGAAATCAATTCCCGCGGTGTTCGCGGATGTTCGGGTCATTCGACGTTGGCGGCGTTGATTTTCGAGGATTTCCTGGTGACGGACAAGGAAGCCGGCGCCCGAGCCGACCGGGTCCTCGCTTCGCATCCCGGCCCTGCTATCGGCGGAGACCCCGAACCACCCCTGGCCCCGCTGACCGCCCAAGCCGCCGCCGAGGGCGCGATCGGCGGGTCGCAGATCGACGCCATCATCCGCACCCTCGCCCGCATTCCCTCCAGCGTGCCGGAAGAGGAGGTGCGGGCCGGAGAGAAGATCCTGGTCGAACTGGCTCGTCATGCCGGGCCGCGGCAGATCGCCCGCGCCGGACGCCGCCTGCTGGACGAACTCGACCCCGACGGCAAAGAACCCCGCAACGAAGACCCCAAAGACACCCGGCCGGAGCTGCGGTCCGTCAAACACCGCGACGGCACCCTCGGCTTGAAAGCCACCCTCGACCTCGAAACCTACGCCCGCCTGAAATCCGACCTGGATCCGATGGCCAAACCGCACAAGGCCATCGACGAGATGCGGGACTCCCGCACCCAGGACGAACGCTACGGAGACGCCTTCACCGACTACGTCCGACTGAAGACCACCAGCCACAACCTCCCCGGCCAAGCAGGCGAAGCCACCCACATCCTCGTCACCATGTCCTACGAGGATCTGATCAACGACCTCGGTGAAGCACATTTAGATTTGGCGGGACCGATCAGCGCCACCGACGCCCGCATCCTCGCCTGCGACGCCCGCGTCCGACCCGGCGTCCTCGGCACCGCAGGCGAACCCCTCGACATCGGACGCTCCAAACACACCGTCTCCCTCGCCCAGAAATACGCACTCACCCTCCGCGACGGCGGCTGCGCCTTCCCCGGCTGCGACATGCCCGTACCCCGCTGCACCGCCCACCACATCGTCTTCTCGCGACACCACGGCGAAACCAAAATCGACAACCTCGTGCTCCTGTGCACGAAGCACCACCGATTGATCCACCACAACGAATGGAAAGTCCACATCGCCCAAGACGGACTCCCCGACTTCACCCCACCCACCTACCTCGACCCCACCGGCACACCAAGACGCAACACCATGCACCTCAGGACATAAGCCGACCCCCGGTGAAGCCTCCGAATCCGACTCGCCCAGCCACACCACGCATTTAGGGCGTGCCTGACAAAGCGTGGATCACTGCTATTGCGAGTGGATGAGGACTGCAGCTCGGCAGTCGATCGCGTGCTCGTCGTATCGGGTGGCGAGGCCGCGCCATTACTTCGTTCGGCAGAACCGGCGTTCGATCACATTGCGGTTCGTGAGCGTCGAGGCCGACGGGCCTGCCGCGGCGTTTGCGGGTGCACCAGCTGGTCTCCGGGTTCGCCGCACTCGCGCAGGTGCTGTCGGATCGCGCGGGACGCGTATGCCTTGTCGCCGCGAAGCGCATCCGGCTCGTGCGCGGTCGCCGGACCTTAAGGCCAACCCACAGCTGTTGCAGGAGCGGCAGCAGCGTCGGGGAGTCTCCGCCCGGCCGGGCGTGATCAGCGTGACGCGACACGGGGTCGGAGTTCCAGCCAGAACGCTCAACCTTTGCCACACCACGCATTCAGGTGACTAAATGCGAAACAGCCGGCCGGAACGTCATCGGGTCCGAATCTCGGCCCCATGCCTCAGATTCGTCACCAGCGCCGTCGACTTGCCGGTGACGGCGGCCGCGAGCGGGCGTTCGAGGCCGGGAAGGCGTGCCACGTGAAGGAAAGCCCGGCGCGCCTGGAGCAGGAATCGGTTGGCGGGCAGGAACCATCGGGCGCCGCGGCGGGCGACCTGCTGCTTTTCGGTCACCACCGGGCGGACCAGTTTTTCGTACTCGGCGAGCGCGGACTCGATCGAGGGTGACCGGGTGAGCTGTTCGGCCAGCACGAACGCGCCCGCGATCCCCAGTGAAGCGCCTTGTCCGGCGAGAAGGGAGACGGCGTAACAGGAATCGCCGACGAGTACGACCCGGCCGCGGCTCCAGGACGGCATCTCGATCTGCGCGACCTGGTCGTAGTACACCTCGTTGGAAGGCGGACACAGAGCGAGCGCTTGAGGTACCGCCCAGCCCAGCGAACCGTAGGTCGCGCGCAGGGCCGCTCGCGCGTCGTCCGGCAAGGCCGGATCCGTCGTGCGGTGCACGGCGAAGGCCGCGAGCTTGCCGTCGCGAAGACCGTAGAAACCCATCTGCATCCCGGCCGTGTCGGTCAGGCAGAACCGCTCCCCGACCCGCGCACGAATCTCCTCGTCCTCGAAAACGAAGGCCGCCGTATGGAACCCGAGATGACGCAAGAACCGGTTCTCTTCACCGAAGACCAGCCGCCGCACGGTCGAATGGATCCCGTCGGCCCCGATCAGCAGATCGGCTTCGAGTGTCCCGCCGTCCGCCGAAGTGACCCGCACCCGGTCGCCGAGATCCTCGACTCCCGTGACCCCGGCACCGAACCGGACGTCCACTGTGGACGGCAGTCCGGTGCGCAGGACACGTTCCAGATCGGGCCGCATGATGCTGCAGAGCCTGCCCCGCACCGATTTGGCGAACTGGACGTAGTCGATGGCCGCCCGGCGGCGACCGCGCTCGTCCAGCAAACTCGCCTCGTCCACCCGGTACGCCACGTCTTCGACCTGAGGCAGCAGGCCCATCTCCTCGACGGCGTCGAAGCCGGGACCGAAGAAGTCGATCATGTAGCCCTGCTCGCGCGGCCCCGCGGCCCGCTCCAGCACCACGACCTCGACGTCCAGCGTCGCGAGCCGGTGCGCCAGCGCCAGCCCGGTGATCCCGGCCCCGCAGATCGCCACCTTCATGGGTGTCCTCCCTTTCGGTTCAGTCGACCAGTCTGCGCAGGACGGCGGGAGAGACAGCGCCCGAATCCGGCCCGAGCGCCCGATGGAGCAGAAGCCCGTCCACCGCCGCGAGAAGGACCGCGGCCGTGTCCTCGGCGTCGGCCACCCCATGCCGCGCCAGCCATCCGCCGAGCCGGGTGCGCAGGTCGGCGAGCAGTTCGCGGATGCCTTGGCGCAGAGTGTCGTCGCGAGTCGCGGCGAGGTAGGACTCCGCGAACAGCAACGACATCGGGTCGGTGCCGGAGTAACCACCGACCGACGCCAGCAGCGCGTCGACCGCGTCCGCGGGCGTTTCGACGGTTTCCAGCGCCGGCTCGAAGGCGAGGGCGACCTCGCGCATCGCCCCCAGCACGGCCTCGATCAACAAGGCCTGCAGCGAAGGGAAGTGATAGTGCACGACGCTCGGCGTGACACCCGCGCGTTCGGCCAGGATCCGGGTGCTGACCGCGGACCAGCCGAGCTCGGGCACGAGCGCGACGGCCGCGTCGAGCAACCGGCGCCGAACGAGCTGACCGCGCGCCGCGGCGGGGGATCCTGCCACCGTTCACCTCCTAGGGCATTCGTCCTGTACGACTGCCCTGATCGTATGCCCGGATCCGGCCGCGGCGCAAACCCGGCGGTCACCGACCTCTGCTCACGCGGTCTTCAGGAGCTCCACCACGCGCTCCGCGGTCGCGACGCTGGACTGCGGGTTCTGCCCGGTGACGAGGTTTCCGTCGACGACGACCTCGCTCGACCAGGCGGTCGCCGGAGTGACGATCGCGCCCTGTTCCCGAAGCCGGGTCTCGACGAAGAACGGGCTCTTGTCGCCCAGCCCGCCCTGCCGCTCCTCTTCGTCGCTGAAGGACGTCATCGAGCGGCCGGCGAAGGTGAACGAGCCGTCATCGCCACGCGCGCCGAGCAAGGCGGCGAGCCCGTGGCAGAGCGCGGCGATGGTCTTGCCCCGCGCGTCGGCGGCGTTCAGCAGGGCACCGAGATCGGCGTCGTCCACTAGGTCGGTCATCGGACCATGCCCACCCGGCAGGTAGAAGGCGTCGTAGGCGTCGGCCGAGACGTCGGAAAGCTTGAGCGGCGCCGAAAGATCGAGCCCTTTGAGGTATTCCGCGAACTTCGCGCCCTCGGCCGGGTCGACGCCGCCGCGTTCGTCGAGGCTGATGGGATCGACGGTCGGCCGGAGCCCGGCCGGGGTCGCGATCTCCACCTGGTGACCCGCCGCGGCGAGCACCCGATGCGATTCGGCGACCTCTTCGGCCCAGAACCCGGTCGGGTGGTCGGTGCCGTCGGTGAGCCGCACGTGGGCGGCGGCCGAGACGATCATGAGGATCCGCGCCATGAGTGTTCCCTTCGTTCTTCCGGGGCGATGTGCCCCACTGCCGGCTTCAACGAGGTCTTCGCCGCGCGTACTCCGCCCAGGCGGCTACGATCCATAAGATTTCTTATGGGAGGTGACTTGCATGCCCAACTTGGATCGGCTGGCGACCTTCCTGGCCATCTACCGTCAAGGCTCGCTCTCCGCGGCCGCCGCGGAACTCGGCCTGACCCAGCCCGCCGTCACCGGGCAGCTGCTCAAGCTCGAGGCAGAACTCGGCGAGCAGCTGTTCGTCCGGTCGCGACAGGGCGCGGCCCCGACGGCCCGCGCGGCCGAACTCGCCGCCAGGATCGGCACCCGCATCGACGAACTGCGAGGCGCGTTGACGGCAGCCGACGACGACGTCCAGTACCGGGAACGGGTGGCGGTGGGCGGCGCGAGCGACGGCATGGCGACGCGGTTCCTGCCCGCGCTCGCCCCGCTGACCGAACGCGGGCTGCGCATCACCGTCACCCTCGGGCTCGCCGACGAGCTCCTGTCCGCGCTCGAAGCCGCGCGCCTGGACCTCGTGATCTCCTCGGTCCGCCCACGGCAGCGCGGGATCACCGCCATTCCGCTGATCGACGAGGAATTCGTCCTCGTCGCCGCGCCCGCGCTCGCGCGGAGCGTGGATCCCGCGTTGCTCGCGACCGACCCGGTACCCGCGCTGGCCCATCTGCCGCTGATCGCGTACGCCGACGATCTGCCGATCATCCGCCGCTACTGGCGCAGCGAATTCGGGCGGCGGCCGCCGAACCGTGTCGCGATGGTCGTCCCCGACCTCCGCGCGATTCTCGCCGTCGTCGTCGCGGGCGCCGGGGTGAGCGTGCTGCCGCACTACATCGCCTCGGCCGCGCTCGAAGCGGGCTCGGTCTCGATCGTGCACTCCCCGGAGGTGCCGCCGCTCAACACGATCCATCTCGCACACCGGTCGGGGACGACGCGGCCGGTGGTGACGCTCATCCGCGACAGGCTGCTGGAACGCGCCCGTTCCTGGGGCTCGCTCTGAAAGTCCCGACGCGGCAAAAATGACCTCTTTCCGCGGCGGAACCGTCGCGAGGCTTGCTCTTCCGAACCGTTTCTTTGGAGGGCACATGGTCTCGAAACCCCGCGTCGCACTGGGAATGCTCGTTTTGGCCGCCTTGGCGGGAGGACTGCTCGCGTTGCTCATCTCGCTCGACGTCGGCGCCTTCTGGGCGAAGACGCTGCCGCTCGTCTTCCTGGCGGGCGGGGCGGCGTTCGCTCAATCCCTCGGGCTGTTCAACAAGGCACCGAAGGACTAGGGACCGGTCCCCGCACCCGCCGTTAGCGTCCTGCCCGTGACCGAACTGGGTGCGTACGTCGAACGCTTCGAGACGAATTGCCGCAGGCGTGCGCTCCGGGGTGTGGCCGCGATCGTGATCGGCGCGCCGATCGCCGTCCTCGGTGTCGTCGTGTTCATGCTGGGTCAGGAAGCCGGGGTTTCCGGCGGCGAGATGATCATCGGCCTCGCCATCGGCTGCGGGCTCGGGCTGGCCCTGAGGGGCGCCTGGGGCTGCTGGCACGCCATCGGCAAGCGGGGAGGCGCCGACCTGTTGGCACACAACATCTTCGAGGCCGTCGGACGGCGTTCCGCCTGAAGGAAGGTCAAACTCGCCGCGGCGCGAAGGTCCGGCGATAGTCCTGCGGGGAGACGCCGACGACCTTGTGGAAATGGTGCCGCAGCAAGGCTCCCGAGCCGAAGCCGCAGCGGCGCGCGACCTCGTCGATGCTCATCGTCGTCTCCTCCAGCAACGACCTCGCGTGCAGAACCCGTTGTGTCGAAAGCCACCGGTGCGGCGTGGTGCCCGTCTCCGCGACGAACTTGCGCGCGAAGGTGCGCTCGGACATCCGGGCCCGGCGGGCGAGATCGGCGACCGGATGTTCGTGGGCGATGGTGTCGAGCATCCAGGTGAGCACCGGCTGCAGGCTGTCCCCGGTGCACTCCGGGATCGGCACCTCGACGAACTGGCGCTGCCCGCCTTCCCGTTGCGGCGGCACCACCATGCGCCGCGCGATCGCGGTGGCCGCGGCGGAGCCGAGTTCGCGCCGGACCAGGTGCAGGCAGGCGTCGATGCCGGCGGCCGTGCCCGCGCTGGTGACGATGTCGCCGTCGTCGACGAAGAGAACGTCCGGATCCAGCTGGGCCTGCGGGAACCGCTTCCGGAACGCCGCGCTGTGGCGCCAATGGTTCGTGCACCGCCGCCCGTCGAGCAACCCGGCGGCGCCCAGCACGAACGCGCCTGTGCAGACCGAAAGCAGCGTGGCGCCGCGCTCCGAAGCCGCACGGAGCGCTTCGAGCACCGCGGGCGGATATTCGGCGCGCACGTCGCAGGCGGGGACGACGACGAGATCCGCGTCCTCGGTCGCTTCGAGACCGTGTCCCGGGGTCACTTTGACGCCGTGGCCGAGGCTGAGCGGTTCTCCCGCCCGCTCCCCGCACACGCGGAAGTCGAGCAGTGGCACTCCGTCATCAGTGCGGTCGTAGCCGAACACCTCGCAGACGACACCGAACTCGAAGGCGGCGAAATCGTCCAGCAGCACCACGGCGACGCTTTTCAGCATGGGCCGGAGCATAGCTGGCAGGATTTTGCCGCACAACGACAGAACTGCCACTTCTGGCAGGATGTCGAGTGGCGCAAACTTACTGCCATGACAGCAATCATCGTCACCCTCGCCCTGATCGCCCTCGTCGGCTACCTCCTGGAGCGCAACCACACGCGCCAGGGCCGCCCGGACACCGCCGGCGGAGACCCGCTCGGCAGGCCCTTCTGGAGAGGCGGCGCCACGATCTGAGGTCACCGGGGCCGCGAGGCCCGGTGTCACGAGCGCCACGTTCCCGCCCGAAGCCCGCTTCCGACCGGGCATCCGCCGAGGTCAAGCCCGCAATCACGGCTTTAAACCACTTCGCCCGTATTTTCTGCCGGTTACCAGTTTTCTGGTTAGGGTGCAGTGGTGCAAACGGGTTAACATCGGGCGGAAGGAGAGCGCGCCGCAGTCGGCGCGTCACTGAACATGAGTTCGCAGGACGGTAAACAAGCGGAAGAAGAGGTCGTCGCGGAGACCGCGGCCGACCTTGCCCACGCACCGGACACGACGGGTCCGGGCCACCCGCCCGATGAGCACGTCCCCCTCGACCTCGCCTCCGAACGACCCGCCGAGACCGACCGGACCGTTTTCGGTGTGGCGGCGGTGCTCGCGCTCGCGATCATCGTCTGGGGCGTGCTGGCCCCGGAAAACCTGGCGAGTGTCGCGTCGACCCTGTTGAACGACGCCGTGATCCCTTACGGCGGTTGGGCTTTCGTGCTGACCGCGAGCGGTTTCGTGCTCTTCGCGGTCTGTCTGGCCATAAGCCGCTACGGCCGGATCCCGCTGGGCGGGGACAAGGAACTGCCCGAATTCCGGACGTCGTCCTGGATCGCGATGATGTTCAGCGCCGGTATGGGCATCGGCCTGATGTTCTTCGGGGTGTACGAACCGGTCTCCCACCTCGCGAGCCCGCCCCCGGGCACCGCGGCCCCGAATTCCGACGAAGCCGTCCACACCGCGATGGCGACGACGTTGTTCCACTGGACCGTGCACCCGTGGGCGATCTACGCCGTCGTCGGTCTCGCGATCGCCTACAGCACCTTCCGCAAGGGTCGCAGCCAGCTGATCAGTTCGGTGTTCGCGCCGCTGATCGGCAAGCGGCGCACCGAAGGCCCGCTGGGCAAGGCGATCGACATCATGGCGATCTTCGCCACGCTGTTCGGTTCCGCCGCTTCCCTCGGCCTCGGCGCGCTCCAGGTCGGTGGCGGCATGGGCGCCGTCGGCTGGATCGACGACCCAGGCAAGGGCCTGCTGGTCGCGATCATCGCGATCCTCACCATCGCGTTCATCGCTTCGGCGGTTTCCGGTGTGGCCAAGGGCATCCAGTGGCTGTCCAACATCAACATGGTGCTCGCCGCGGTACTCGCGGTGTTCGTCCTGGTGGTCGGGCCGACCGTGCTGATCCTCAACATCGTGCCGGGCGCCATCGGCGACTACTTCCGCGAGCTGGCGGAGATGTCGGGCCGCACCGGGATGACCGGCGGCGAGGAGATGCAGACCTGGCTCGGCGGCTGGACGGTCTTCTACTGGGCCTGGTGGATCTCGTGGACGCCCTTCGTCGGCATGTTCATCGCGCGGATCTCGCGCGGCCGCACGATCCGGCAGTTCATCTTCGGTGTCATCGCGATCCCGAGCGTCGTGAGTCTGATCTGGTTCGCGATCTTCGGCGGCGCGGCGATCAGCAGGCAACGGGCCGGGACGGACATCGCGGGCGCGGGCAGCGCCCAGTCGGCGACGTTCGAACTGCTCGAGACACTGCCGTGGTTCATCCCGATCGCCATCCTGGTGATGATCCTGGTGTCCATCTTCTTCGTCTCCGGTGCGGACGCGGCGTCGGTGGTGATGGGTACCTTGTCCCAACGCGGAAGCGTGCATCCGACGAAGAGCGTCGTGATCTTCTGGGGCGTGCTGATGGGCGCCGTCGCGGCGGTGATGTTGCTCGTCGGCGGGAACAAGGCGCTGACCGGTCTGCAGAACCTCACCATCCTGATCGCGGTGCCGTTCGTGTTCGTGATGGTCGGGTTGTGCGTGTCGGTCTGGAAGGACTTGCGTAACGACCCGCTGATGAAGCAGGAAGACGCGATGATGCTGTCGCTGAAGGAACTGCACGAGGAACGCACCAACGGCCACGGCCGCCGTCGAATCCTCGGACGATCGAAACAGCGCACCTGAGCTGATCGCGCGTGAAGGCCCCCTTCCCTCGGTTGAGCCGAGGGAAG